>JAITOQ010000139.1 GCA_031289865.1 Clostridiales bacterium | reverse complement strand
CGAAAATTCTTTCGTGCCGCATTTGGCGGTAATCCGCTCCGCGACCTCCTTTTGAACCATGACGGTCAAACTCTTCACGGGAAGTCCGCTCTCCAAAAAACGCATGATAAGCGGGGTCGTGATATAGTAAGGTAGGTTCGCGACTACGCGGAATCCCCTATCCTCAAGCATGTCGGTTTCGCCGCCGCTATTCTTTAAATCATCGCGGCATAGTACCTCGTTTTTCTCGAATTCTTCGCGGTACAGTACCTCGTTTATCTCGCCGTCGCTCATCTTTAAAACGTCGCGGAATATCACCTCGACGTTTTCTCTTCCCTTTAAGGTTTCGGAAAGAACTCCCTCCAAGCTGCGGTCGACCTCAAAGCTAAACACCCGCCTTGCCGCCTCCGAAAGCGCGCAAGTCAAGCTGCCCGCGCCCGTCCCTATCTCTATGACAATATCCGACGCTTCCGCGCCACTGTCCGAAACGATAGCGCGGAGAAGATTTGTATCCGTGATAAAGTTTTGTCCGAGGGCTTTTTTGTAGCGGAAACCGCTGTTTCTTATTATGTCCTTAAAGGTGTCGTTTTCGCTCATAATACTCCGTGTTTCTATTTCTCGTAGTTTCTTATTCTAAGCGTTACGCCTATGCCGTTCGCTATCGCCTTGCATCTCTCTATTTCGTCCGTGCCTATCGTATCGACGACGGATAGAATCACGCGCAGCCCCGCGTCCTTGCATTCCTTTGCAAACCTTAACATGGCGTCATAGCCCGCTTTCCCGAACGCACAACAGCATACCTCTTGATATTTTTCCGCGTCCGAGGCATTTAGACTGATACTCACGGTATCGACCGCCCCGACGAGGCGCAAAGCCGCCCCCGCCCCGACGATAAATTCGCCTTGACCGTTGGTGTTTAGGCGCACCTTTTTTCCGCGTCCCTTGAGATACGCTCCGACCTCAACCAATCGGTCAAACGCATAGAGCGGTTCGCCGAATCCGCAAAATACAAATTCGCGGTACTTGTCAAGGTCTTTTTTATCTAAAAGCGCGATTACTTCCTCCGCTGTCGGCTCACGCGACAGCCAAAGACTCTCGCCCCCCACTCCGTCCGAAGTGTTCCTAAGGCAAAAGACGCACGCATTACTGCAGACGTTGGTGAGATTGATATACAGCTTATCGCCGTATTCGTAAATGTAGGTATCCATTTTTTATTCCTATTACGTTTAATGTCGTTTTTAAAGTTGAAAATTGAGAGTTGAAAGTTGAAAATTAATGTGTCGCTTTGCTCCGATAAAAATATGTGTCACAAAGTAGGTGTCGTTTTTGTAGGGGACGATGCCTTCATCGTCCCGAAAGTTATACAGCTGACGTTTGAAATTCTTCGCTTTTTCGGGACGATGAGGGCATCGTCCCCTACAATGATATAGGCTTTTAAATTCTTACCTTAATTTTCAACTCTCAACTTTCAACTTTCAACTTAAAAAACAACCTCTCTGTATTTTCCTTTGTCATTTCCGCTACTTCCCCAACGTCCGTTCCCAAAAGCGCGGCGCATTTTTCCGCGACAAACTTTACATAGTACGGAAAGTTGAGTCGGCCTCTGTGCGGCTCGGGCGTGAGATAGGGGCAATCGGTTTCGAGTAAAATCCGCGTTTTATCCGCTGCAAGAAACGCTTCTATCCCGCGTCGGTTATTTTTAAAGGTCAGCGTCCCCCCGAACGAATAGTAACACCCGAATTTGTCAAACTCTCTCATCATTTCGACGCTGCCGCTGTAATTGTGTATCAAAACCCCGTGATTCAAATACCCCTTGTTTTCCTTTAAAATCTCCAAGGTATCCTCGTATGCGTCGCGGACATGAATGACTACGGGCAGCTTTACCGCGTCCGCTAACCTAAGATGCTCGACAAACACCTTTTTTTGAACGTCACGCGGCGAAAGGTCGTAAAAGTAGTCGAGACCCGTTTCGCCTATCGCGACGACCTTAGGCTCCTTTGCGAGTTCTATAAAGCGTTCGCCGTCCTTGTCCGTATAGCTTTTCGCCTCGTGCGGGTGAAAAGCGACCGTCGCAAAGACGCTTCTATACCGCCGCGCAAGCTCAACAGCCGCCTCGCTCGACGCCGCGTCATAGCTCGCGCAAACCGCGCTCTCCACCCCGTATTCGGGAAAGCGGCTCAAAATCTCCTCGACGTCGTTTATCAACCGTTCGTCGTTTAAATGCGCGTGTGCGTCAATTAACATTTTTTATATGTCCTTTTTATAATTCGTAATACTTTTTTAATGCGGAATGCTTTTTTAATGCGAAATGCAGAATGCAGAATGCAGAATTGATGATATTAAGAGATGTGATTCGGGGAAATCGTTTGAGATTCTTCGCAAGCTCAGAATGACATCGACTTCTATTTTATTCCGCAATTCTGCATTCTGCATTTTGCATTAAATAAGCATTATCTCACCGTACTTCCGTCCTCAAATCCTTTGTCTTCGGGTGAAACAATCGACAGATTGTGTTCAGAGTCCTCCGCGCATAGGATCATACCTTCGGAGAGGATACCTTTGAGCTTTGCGGGCTTTAGGTTGGCGACTAAGACCACGTTTTTGCCGACGAGGTCGGTCGGAGAATATTTGTGCGCGATACCGCTGACGACCGTGCGCGTTTCTTCGCCAAGTTTTAATGTCAACTTCAACAGTTTTTCGGATTTTTCGACCTTTTCGCAAGCGACGACAAGCGCGGTTTTTAGCTTGATTTTCATAAAGTCCTCTATAGAGATTGTTCCGTCCTCCGACGCTTTATTTTCCCCCTCTATAGCAGATTTTTCCGCGGCTCTATTCTCTTTTTCCTCAACGCCTTTTTGCGCGTTTACCGCCGTGTTTTTCGCCGCTTTATTCTCTTTTTCCTCAACGCCTTTTTCCGCTTTTGCTTCGGCTTTCAGCGATTCTTCCTCAAAATATTTGAGTTCCTTTTCGATATCTATTCGAGGGAAAAGCGGCGGCAGTTTGACAACCGTGCTTCCCGCCTTTAATCCTCCGAATTTTTTGAGGCTTAAAAAGCCCGAAAGCTCTTTCGGTACGGAAAACGACGCCAATATTTTTTCGGACGCGTCGGGTAAAAACGGCGCGAGCGCGACCGCGATAAAGCGTACGGTTTCGGCGAGGGTATAGAGCACGGTGTTTAAGCGTTCGGTATTCCCGCTCTTTTGGAGCGACCAAGGCGCGTTTGCGTCGATATATTTGTTGCAAGCTTGCGCGAGCTTGTTTATCTCGTTTAATGCTTCGGGCGCGAGCAGCTTATCCATATAGTCCGCGACCTTTGACAGCAGTCCCTCCGCTTCTCCTATGAGGGCGGCGTCCGCGTCGGTTTTTGCGTCCCCTTTAGGGAGAATACCGCCGTTGTAGATACCTATCATCGCCGTCGTGCGGCTGACAAGATTACCGAGGTCGTTGGCGAGGTCGTTGTTTACGCGGTTCAAAAAAATCGAATTCGTATAGTTTCCGTCTTGTCCGAACGGGATTTCGCGGAGCAGATAATATCTCACCGCGTCCACGCCGTACCGCCCCGACAGTACGACGGGATCGGCTATATTGCCCTTGCTTTTGCTCATTTTGTCGCCCGAAAAGGTGATCCAACCGTGTCCGTAGACCTTTTTTGGAATAGGCAAATTGAGTGCCATGAGGAATGCCGGCCAAATAATAGAGTGAAACCGAACGATTTCCTTACCGACCATGTGGAGATCGGCGGGCCAAAACTTTTTAAAGAGTTTCTCGTCATCCGTTGCGTACCCGAGCGCGGAAATGTAGTTTACAAGAGCGTCGAGCCACACATAGACGACGTGTTTTGTATTAAAAGGGACGGGAATCCCCCACTTTAAGGTGGTACGGCTGACGCAGAGGTCTTGAAGACCGGGCTTTAAAAAGTTGTTTATCATCTCGTTTTGGCGGCTTTTCGGCTCCAAAAATCCCGCGTTGTCCTCGTACAGCTTTAAAATTCTGTCTTGATATTTAGAAAGACGGAAAAAATAGCTCTCCTCTTTCATGAGCTTTACCTCGCGTCCGCAGTCGGGGCATTTGCCGTCCTTGAGTTGAGCGTCCGTCCAAAAGGTTTCGCACGGGACGCAATAGTGTCCCTCGTATTGGCTCAGATAGATATCGCCCTTGTTGTAGAGCGCGGTAAAGACCGCTTGAACGGTTTTTTCGTGCGCCGCGTCGGTGGTACGGATAAACTTGTCGTAGGATATGCCGAGGAGCGTCCAAATCTTTTTGAGATTTTCGACCTTTTCGTCCACATATTCTTTAGGCGAAACGCCCGCATTTTTTGCGTTTGTCTCGATCTTTTGCCCGTGCTCGTCCGTCCCCGTCAGATAAAAAACGTCGTACCCTTGCATTCTTTTAAAACGGGCTAAAGCGTCGCACATAACGGTGGTATAGCATGTACCGAGGTGCCAATTGCCGCTCGGAAAATAGATCGGTGTGGTGAGATAAAACGTCTTTTTATTTTTCATAACAAAAACCTCTTTTTGTTGAGTATAATCCATACTGATTCGCCTTTGAAAACGACCTATATGACGAATTTAGTACCATTATACTATTTATTTAAAAAAAAGTAAAATCTTTTTAATCCGGTATTTCATATTTCAATCTCAAGGTGCCATAATAAACTAAAGCGTGAAAATCTTTTTCCTTTTTATAGACCAAATTATCGTTTTCCTATTGACAAAGCATTCGGAATGCATTATAATAGACTTATTGTGGATTTTGCATTAAGCACAAGAACCCATTTTTTCTTAGAATAAAGGAGCATTCAGCCGATGAAAAACACAACCTTAAAAAACGCGGGAACGATTCTTTACCGCGAACCGATCTCAAAAAGCGCGGTAAAAGAACGCTTTAAACACAATGTTTCGCGCCTTATCATCATATCGCCGTTCGTCGGCGTTCTCGCCTTTTTTGCGGCGTGGGGCTTTACGGAATACGCCGCCGAAAAGAACGTCGGCGCGATCGTCGGGATTGCCCTCGGCTGTATGCTTGTACCCGCGGCTCTCGGAGTTCTTTGCGCATTCCTATCGCGGCTAACATACAAAAAAACCGAACTTATCCTAACGGAAAAAGGTCTCGGAGTACTGTTTAAGAAAAAGAATCTCGACGTTTTCTTTAGTTACGGCGAGACCGACGGCTATCGTTTTTTAGAGAAAAAAGGCGAACCGCATTATTTGATACTCAACCTCAAAACGAAAAAGAATAAAAAACTGTTTTACGCGACCTTTGACCGCCTCTTTGAAAAAAGTGAGGCGTTAGAAGACGCCTTAAAGGAACGCTACGGGAAGCGTGACGAGTCACCCGCCGTCACAACCGATAAAGAGTAATGAATTTTTTTATAAGCCCGTTCACCGATTTTTTTAATGCAGAATGCAAAATGCAAAATGCAGAATGCAGAATGCAAAATGCAGAATTGCGGATAAAAAGTAGGTGTCATTCTGAGCATAGCGAAGAATCTAAAACGATTTCTCCGAATTTCATCTCTAATTATCATCACTTATTACTTGTTACCTATTACCTATTACTTAAATAAAAAAACCGCTGTCACAGCGGTTTTTTTAATGAAATTAAGTATTCTTATTTCTTCTTTTTCGCCGCTTTTTTGTCGGCTTTCGCTTTGGCTTTCAGTTCTTTCTTCGTCAAAACGGGTTCCGGAACCGGAGCCGGAGCCGGCTCTTCTTTCTTTGTGTTGTAGTACGAGCCGGTCGCGAGGTTCGCGGTCGTACCGATGTTGCTCATTTTAAATTGATAACCGTTATTTTGATCCGCCATGATGTAGTCCCCCTTTAGAATTTTTGTTATATATATCATAACACACTTTTAAACGCATTACAATACCTTTTCCAAAAATAATTGAATTTTTTTTAAAAAAAGTCGGCGATCAGTCCTTAATCCAAATCGCATACAAGATTACACCGTTCGGGGCTTTATTTACGTCCTCTACCGCGTAAGCCGCTGTCGTACCGCCCTCGGTAATCGCCCAACCGCCAAAGGTGTAACCCTCACGGTACGGTGCTAAAATCCCGTTTGTAGCGGTCGGATTGCTAACGCTGCTGGGTGCTTTTGTAAACGAAACGACATAGCTCTTATCCTCCGACAACGTACAGCCCCATACCACCGGACGGTTTGAATTGTTCCAATCAGTATCCCAACCGCTCGGTTTACTTGAAGCTTCTACATAAATTGTTAGCTTGCTACAAGATCGGAAAGCGTACTGTCCTATGGGCGTTACATTACTATGAATAGTGATCGAGGTCAGTCCCCTACATTCATAGAAAGCATATTCACCGATACTCGTCATGAGTACATAGGGGTAAACCTATTCTATTATATATTTGAGTTAATGAACCTATAAATAATGTTGATTTTGTGTTCTATCACGTCGTCAATCCGCTCGGTGCTGATTTCTATACGCTCTATCAGTCCGGTAAGCATTTCCGCCGTTAAGGTAGGGTTTTCGGAATAAGCGATTGCAAGAGTTTTTAATTTTTTCAACCGCGTTTCGTAATCGTCCGTCTTTTCGAGTGCGGCGTTTACTATTTCCACCCGCTGATTCAGAGTCTTTTGCTCCGTCTGATAGCCTTCTAACAATCCGCGATAATTCGCTTCGTCCAGCACTCCCGACGCGTAGTCCTCATACAACTTCCGAACAATCGTCTTTAAGCTTTCAAAGCGTTTTTCTATTTTTGCTTTTTCCGCTTCCGTCTTTTTACGATTGTTCTGCTCGGCGGCTCTCCGTTCTACCGCTCCGAACGCCGCGTTGTCGTTTGCCAACAGCTTTATGACTTTTTTGACCGTGTTAGAGATTTGCTCGTAAATATCCGCATAGTAGAT
>JAITOQ010000134.1 GCA_031289865.1 Clostridiales bacterium | reverse complement strand
TGTACCATGCGTCAAAGTCGTAGCCGTCCTTAACGGGGTTAGGCGGCATTTTTATAGAGTCGCCTTTCCAAACCAAAATACTGTCCGCATGGCTTCCTCCGCAAGAATCAAAGCTAATTGTCGCGAGCGGATTCATAAAAGTGGCGACCAAAAACAAGACGCAGACAATAATCGCTATCGCAAAGGTAGCGGTGATAGCCGTGTTGCGTTTTTTCGGCGTTTTTCTTTTGAGCTTTGCGGCTTTCTTTTTTGCGGCGAGCGCGGCGGCGGCTTGCTGTTGTTTTTGTTTTTCTTTCAAAGCCGCTTGCTGTGCTTGTACAGCCTTTTGATGTTTTTTTAATTGCGACCGCGTCATTTTCTTTTTAGGTGTCACCGCTTTAGGCGGTGCCGCTTTTGACGCTCCCGCTTTAGGCGGTAATGCTTGTGCTTTCGCCATAATCCTCTCCAAACAAACAATGAAATCTCATTTTTTTCAATTTTTTCAATGAAAAAACAGACCCTCATTATTGTATATTACTATTATATAGCTAAAACGGCGAAATGTCAATAGCTATTTTAATAAAATAACAAAAAATAGGGGACAACGGCTTTTTAGGTAATAGGTAACAAGTAATAGGTAATAAGTAAGGATAATTAGAGATGCAATTCGGAGAAATCGTTTTAGATTTTTCGCTCCGCTCAGAATGACATCCATTTTACTAAATGCCTCACTTATTACTTATTACCTATTGCTTATTACCTAAAAAATCGGTGAACGGGCTCTTATGAAACTCCCCCCCCCAATATCCGTTGCGAATATGGGTGAGCGTCACGCTGCTGTGGACAACTCGTTCGTTTTTAGGTTTTTTGGGGATAACTTCGTGGATAACTCAAAAAAGTGTGGGTTTTTTGTCCATTTTGAATTTCTGACTAAAAATAGGTTAAAATAAATTTTATTGTCCGTTTTTAGCGGATTTTGTGTCACATTTTAAAAAAAATATGACGAAAAATAAAATTTTTTTTAATTTTATGATAGAAATGGGGTAATTTGGGTTGCAAATGGACAGAAATGGTGATATAATGATGGTGTCGAAAAGGGAATGCGATTCTTTTTAGGACAATGCAAGGGGAAAACGGATATGAAGTTCGGTGGGATTAAACGAACCTGCTTAGACGACCGCGGAAGGATGCGGATTCCTGCCGAGTTTAGAAAAGAACTCGGTGAAGGATTCTGCCTTACCAGAGGTACGAACGGCTCGATTTATGTATTTCCCGCGTCGGAGGGTGAGCGCGTAAGGGCTCTCGTCTCCAGAATGTCCATTTTAGATGCGGAAGAGGTAAAGCTCACCGTAAAATTTTTAAAGAACTTTGATTATCCTAACGTAGACGAGCAAAACCGTTTTGTTTTAGACCAAAACTTAAAAAAACGCGCTAAGATCGATAAGGAACTTGTAGTAGTAGGTTCGGGAGCTTTTTTGACTATTTGGGGTGCGGAGTGGTTTGATTACGTCTTTAACGATGACGACGACGATGAAGATTACGATGCATCGATGAAAAAGCTGAAAAGATTTGTAGACCGAAAAGCCGAAGAATTGGCAAAAGAAGAAAGAGTATTAGCGGTTACGGCGGAGGCTGACGCGGGAGTGGATAGGTTCGCTCCTAAAGAAAGCGTTGAAAGCGAGGATCCCGTGGAGCAAGAGGATTGACCGATCCGATTTTAAAAATGGAATTTACGCATATTCCCGTCTTGCTTAAAGAGTGCATTGACGGATTAAACATAAAGCCCGACGGCATCTATCTTGACGGGACGTTGGGATTGGGGGGCGACAGCCTTGAGATTGTCAAGAGATTGGACAAAGGGCGGTTGATTGCGATTGACCGCGACAGCAACGCGCTGCTTTATGCGGGAGAACGGCTAAAGGAGTACGCAAATAAGATCACTTTTGTACACGACGATTTTAAAAATGCGGAATATCATCTGAATAGGCTTGGGATTGACAAATTAGACGGCGTACTCTTAGATTTAGGGGTATCGTCGTATCAAATCGACGACGCAAGCAGAGGTTTTTCGTACCGATTTGACAGTCCTCTCGATATGAGAATGGATCAGACGCAATATTTGACCGCGTTTAACGTCGTGAACGAATATTCGGAGAGCGACCTTTTAAGGATTTTTTATAAATACGGAGAGGAGCGGTTCTCCAAAAACGTCGCCCAAAACATAATTCGGGCGCGCAACGAAAACTCGATACGCACGACGGGCGAGCTTGCAAAGATAGTCACGGCAAGCATTCCGATGAAATACCGTTACGAGGGCGGCAACCCTTGTAAAAAAATCTTCCAAGCCATTAGGATTGAGGTTAACGAAGAATTAACGGGACTATACGAGGGGATATTGAGCTTAGTCGGACGGTTGAGGACGGGCGGTAGGTGTTGTATTATAGCTTTCCACTCTTTGGAGGACCGTACGGCAAAACAAGATTTCAAATCTCTCGAACGCGACTGTGTTTGCGAAAAGAGAATGCCTATCTGTACTTGCGGAAAAAAGCGAGAGGTCAATATATTGACCAAAAAGCCGATAACGGCAAGCGATGAGGAATTGAAAACCAACGGCAGAGCGGAGAGCGCGAAGCTCAGAATTGCCGAAAAACTTTAAAAATTTACCGTTGCGTTAAGGGACGTGTTCGGCGGATATATAAAATAAATCGATTTGTCACGGCGTTAAGGGACGTGCGCGGCGAATCAAAAATTAAATTGATTTTGTCGTGACGTTAAGGGACGTTGCGGTAAATAAATAAAAAATCTAATAAAAACTACTTTTCTTTAGAGAAATAACGGTTTTACAGGGGGCTTGTTATGATGTACTATGGTAGACCTTCCGATGATAGGGAGAGCGGCTACAGATCTTCGATTTCCGGCGGCGTTGCGACGGCGGGCAGAATGATAAGATCATACACTTCGTATTCGCCGACGGAAACGTCGGGGAATGTGATCCGCGCATACAAGAGCGGCGGTTACGCATCGGACACCGTTCCGACGGCGGGCGGCAGCACGGCTTACGGAGCGGGAGCGGCGGTTTCTTACGGGTTAAGCGAAGAGGAAAAACGCGACGTCGAGAAGAGAAGAGTGGAAAGCTCCGCGATTTTGTACGAGAATAAGTCGCCGACGGCGGTAAAAACCGAAGAGGTTCGTGCGGTCGCGACGGATTCCGCGCCGTATTACGCGGGCGGGGTCGGTACGACTTATATTCAAGTAAAGCCGACGGAGAATGCGGCACAGCCGACTACTGTACAAGCGTACGGAATGGCGGCCGACATGCTTCCGATGACGGGAGCAGACCGCCCTAATAAACCGACGGTAACTATGAGCAGCAGACCTCAAAGCTATTGCGATTTTATGATGGGAAAAAAAGAGGGGTATAATACCGCCGCTCGGCAAACACAAGTTGCCGTCGGACAACCGCAGCAGCCGTATGTTGTCGGACACAATCAGCCGCTTTCGTATCCCGTGACGGAGCAGTCGACGTATAAGCCGACGTATGACACCGTCGTCGTTGAGACGAATGCGAGATTGAGAGAAGCGGCGTTGCCGAAAGCGGCTCCGTCGGCGCGTGAATTTTTCTATGGAAACACCTCCGCTGCGAGCGAAACTAACGAATCGTTATACAAATCTTACGACGAAGAGGAAAAACAAGCGAAGTTACAAGAGATCGAGGAAAAGCACGAAAGAAAGAAAGCGGAAATACCTTATGATGAACAGCTTGCGATGGTTCGCAATGATTTGGGACTTAGCAAGAACAAGAGGCTTGCGGAAGAGAAAAGCGGTCGGTCGGTAACGTCGTCCGCTCCGATCGCCGCAACCTACAGAGAGCTTTTTAACGAAATTCCCGAAGAAAAGAAACTCACGGTCAAAGAGGAGTATGCGAGGTATGATACGGAAGCCGTACCGACCGAAGTAAACGCGTATTTCGAGGCGGTTCAAACCGACATGCCGAGCGAAAGCGGATACCGCGGAGTACAAGTCGTGACCCCGACCGCTCTTAGGAGCGAGAGAAAGATAGTCGTAAGGAGCGGAAGCTATAACGTGGACGCATACGAGGACATCGATCTCGATATAGACGAAAAAAGTACAAAGAGGGCGTGCCGTGAAGCGGCGGTTGTAGCCCGAAGCGAGAGAAAGACCTCGCGCAAGGAGATGCAAACCGTTCGTTCGGAAAAGCAAAGACCGCAGAAAAAAGGCGCGAAATTTACGGGCGTAGGCAAGTTTTTAATCGGAGTCTATGTCGCGGCAATCGGAGCGTTGGCGGTGTTTGTAATCTCCAACTTATAATTAACGGGGGAGATATATGAAAGGATTGAGATTGGATTATCAATATTATTTATTTCCGAATTCCTTTAAGGATATAGCGGAGCTTTTGGCGCACATAAAAGCCGACGGCGAAGACTTCATTCCTTTAAAAAGACTTTTAGATGATAAATGTAAATTCCCGTATTTTATCGAGGAAGAAACTCAATCGGTATACCGCCGATTCAAAGATATCGGAGAAATCGAAGAGGTTGAAGTGCATTTGCTTTCTAAAGCGGAATATATCGAACGTCTGAAAGCATTGATACCGAAGGTTTGCCTCACTTGTGATCACTATATCGACGACGGCGACGAGGATATAGAAACGCTTTATCCTTGGGCGAATATGACGTTGGACGGTGAGTGTTATCGATATAGTAAAAAGCAGTCGTTAAACGAGGGTATAGGCTTTGCGGGTAAGTAACCTTTGCCGCGAAGTATTCTACAAAACGGCGTTTTATAGAATACTATCTGTTTAAGTATTACAAATAACGGCATTTTATAGAGTACTCTGCAAAATAGGTGGCTATACCGCTGACATTTTAGATTCTTCGCTACACTCAGAATGACATCTGCTTTTATTTTTATCCGCAATTCTGCATTAAAAACAGTCATAAAAAACCTTTTTACGGAATACATTATCCGTAAGAAGGTTTTTTTTGGCGGTTTTTTATGACGAATTTTAATTATTATTTTAAAAGACGTTTAATTACGTTTGCTCTCGTTATCTCCTTTGTCTTTGCCGCGCTTTTAGGGCGGCTTTTTTATGTTCAGATTGTGATGTCGGCGGATCTTAGGGCGCGTGCGCTCGATCAATGGACGCGTGATCTCGAATT
>JAITOQ010000075.1 GCA_031289865.1 Clostridiales bacterium | reverse complement strand
GTTCTAACGCGATAGAGGGGATAGTTACGACGGACAAGCGTATAGAGGAGATTGTCAATAGGTCAAGCGCGCCGCTGAACCATAACGAAGCGGAAATTGCGGGATATCGCGACGCTCTCAACCTCGTTCATAGCGGACACGGGAGTATCGATATAAAGGAAGCCGACATTTTGCGTCTGCACGGAATAATGCTGAACTATAGCGGTTACGCCGGACGCGGGCAATACAAGACGAGCGACAACGTGATACTTGAGCCGGACTCAAGCGGAAATCGCCGCGTCCGCTTTTCGCCTACGCCCGCCGCCGAAACGCAAAAAGCGACGGAACAGCTGATTTTAGCGTATATGGACGCGAAAAACGACAGCGGGATAAACCAATTGCTGCTTATACCGTGCTTTATTTTAGATTTTCTCTGCATTCACCCGTTCGCCGACGGAAACGGCAGAATGAGTAGGCTTTTGTCACTACTGTTGCTTTACAAAAACGGTTTTGACGCGGGAAAATACATCTCCTTTGAGGAACAAATCAACGAGCATAAGGAAATGTATTATGAGGCACTCAAACAATCCTCAAACGGTTGGGAGCAAGGAAAAAACGACTATATTCCGTTTATTCGGAATTTCATAATGACGCTTCTCTTATGTTACAAGGAGCTGGATAGCCGCTTTGCGCTTATGAACGAGAAAAAAGTCAACAAAAAACGGCGCGTAGAAGCGACTGTTTTAAATAGCTTTATACCGATAAGCAAAAGCGAGATTGCTTACATTTTGCCCGACGTAAGCGCGACAACGATAGAAGCCGTCTTGTCGGGAATGGTCAAAAGCGGATCGATAAAAAGAATAGGAAATAATCGGACGGCGAGATATTTGAAAGTTTAAATAGTGTAAAAAAATCGGTGAACGGGCTTCTAAAGCCAATATCCGTTGCGAATGCGGATGCAACGTCACGTTGCTTAAAACTCCGCTCCTATACCGCGTTCAAAGAGCTTAGAGATTTCGGATTTTATGTCCGCGCCCTCACAGACGGCGCGGTGGAGCGCGTCGATGATGGGCATGTAGACGTTGTTTTGGTGTGCGTAGCGGTAGACGGCGCGTAGGGTATGACAGCCCTCCGCGAGTTTATTGTCTTGAGGGGTTTTGGAGAGAGCAAAGGCTTCGCCCCACAGTCTGTTGTGGGAGTGGGGAGAAAACAGCGTCGCTTCGTAGTCGCCGAGGTGCGAAAGCCCGTAGGCGGTAAAGGCGGTGCCGCCGCGTGATTCTATAAACCGTCCGACCTCGACGGGAGCGCGAACCATCAGACTTCCTTTAAGCCCGTACCATTTAAGCCCGTCGAGAATGCCCGCGGCGATACCGACGACGTTTTTGAGAGCCGCGCCGATTTGATTCCCGATAAAATCGTTTCCGTAATAGACCTTCATCAACTCTCCCGAAAACAGCTCCGCAAGCTTGATCTTTGTATCGTCGGTCGAATCGATGACCGCGCAAGACGGTATTCCCGCGAGGTAATCTTGTACATGTCCCGGACCCGCGAGAATAGCAAGACTGACGGGCTCGCGGATTTCTTCGTGAAAAATTTCAGAAACGGTTTTCGCGGTGTCTTGCTCCAGCCCTTTCATAGCAAGCAAAAAGGTCTTGCCGTGTAGGTCGTATTGGGCAAGCTCGCGGCAAAGCGTCCTAAAATCTTGTACGCCGACCGAAACGACGACCAAACCGCACGAAAGCGCGCTTGTAAGGTCGTCCGTCAATTCCACACGGGCGGGTAGGGTTAAGTAAGAATTTCGCCGTGCACCGTACAATTCGGCAAAGGTTTCGGAATTCGGTTTTCCGTAGAGGAGTACGCGCTCCGAGCGCGTCTTTTCCGCGAGATACCACGCGAGAAACGAACCCCACCGTCCGCAGCCTATCACGCTTGCTTGATTTTTTGACATATTGTTCTAACTCCTTAGTGCATAACCCGCCGCTCCTATAGCGTGGAGAGCGGTGCCGAGAATGATAAAGACATGAAAGACGTTGTGCATACGTCTTTTTTTGATGCCGAGCGCAAAAAATAACATACCGACGGAGTAAGCTGTCGTTCCCGCAAAGAGAAACGCGGAGCCGAGCGGCGGCATAGATGCGACGGTGGGTTTGATTGCGATTACGACGAGCCACGTCAGAAGCGAGTAACAGATTTTTGAAAAGGTTCTAAATTTGTGAATGTCGATCGCGGTGAGCGTCGCCGCAATGAGCGTAACGCCCCATTCGATACCGAGCATGACATAAGCGATAGTCGGCGAGGTGAGGGAGAGCGCGAATAAAAACGGCGTATATGTACCCGCGATCATAAAATACACCGTACAGTGGTCTATGGTTTGAAGAATCCGCTTTATCCGCGGGTCCGTCGCGCCGTGATACAGCCCCGACGCAAGATACAGCGCGATAACGCAAAGCCCGTAGACCGTCGCCGCCGCCATGCGGAAACCGCCGCCGTATTTGCCCGCCGTCACCGTACAGACGACAAAAATAGCGAAACAAAAAGGCAGACAAAAGAGATGTGAGCGCGAATTAAACAGCTCCTCTTTTTTTGTGTAAGCGGGCAAAGCCCGTTCTGAATTTTTCGTAAATTTCATACCGCTATCATAACACAAAGAGGCGGTTGTGTCAATTTTTTTTGGGAAAGCAAAGAGCGAAAACAAAGGATTTTAATAAAATTTTGTTTTCAAAATATAGTTTTAACTTGCGATTCGTAACCGCCGCAATAATATTATATCAAAAATCGTTGGACGGCACTTGCAAAATTTACGGTATTGTGGTATTATTATATCAATTCTATGAGGGAATAGGAGATCGTAATGGAACTGTATCACGGCAGTAACATGATTGTTAAAAAACCTACGATTATTATCGGCGATCGATTTAAGGATTTTGGGGTCGGTTTTTATACGACCTCTTATCGGGAGCAAGCGGTTCGTTGGGCGCACAGAGTTTTGAGCCGAAGCGCGGGTGCGGGAGAATATGTCAATCTCTATGAATGCGATATCGAAAAGGCAAAACGGGAGCTGAAGATTTTGGAGTTTCCGATTGCGGACGAGGCTTGGCTTGATTTTGTAGTCGCAAACCGCAGAGGTAAGCCGTACAACGAGTCGTATGAAATAGTTATAGGACCCGTAGCGGACGACAGCGTATATTCCGCGATAAAGCTGTATGAAACGGGGGTTTATGACCTTTCGGAAACGATTAAAAGGTTAAAAACCGAAGAATTGTTTAATCAAATTCTTTTTCATACGGAGCGTTCGCTTGAATATCTTAAATTCATAAAAGCGGTAAACAAGGAGTGATTTCGGATATGGATAAAAATCAATTCGGCGCGATACTGCCGATTATAGTTGCGGATTTTGTCGCAAGGGCGGCGGAACGGTATTTGTGGACGGAAAACGAGGCTTTTTTAAAGATTTACGCGTCAGAGCTATATAAGTATCTCGAAAGCGAGGAAACTAAGCTTTGGCAATACAGTACGGACAAGCTGCTGTCGCTGTTTGACGACGAATTAAACGGGCGGTTGACATTGCTGCCGTATTGAGGCATTGAGGGGAGTAAAGAAATGAGTAAAACGATATTATTTAAAGCATTTTGTCTCGAGGCTTACAAAGAGGCGCACGGCTTGAGCGGTGGGGACGCGCTAAGGCTGTTTCAGCGGCACGGCGTGTTGGATTACCTTACGGAGGAATACGATATACTCCATTCAATGGGCGAGTTGTATATCGTAGACGATATCGATAGATATATGACGGTCGGGCGGTAAGTCCGACTTTTTGCCGTCAAAGAATGAATTTGAAAAAATAATTTTTTTTAAAATTTTTTCCCGATATCCATTGTAAAAGACGGCGCATTATGGTATAATGGATATTATGGAATATATTTTTATGACGCCGTCAAAGCTCTGGTCGGATTACGATCCTGAGGCGGAGGGGTTAGACGTCATACGGATTGACGAAACCGAATGCGACGGCGTGGTTACAAAAAAAGTTTATTTCACCTCCGAAAAGACAGCGGACGGTGAAGTTAAGGTCTATTGTTCGATCTCATACAAGAGCGGAACGCAGCCGAAAGCCGCGCTCGTATATGCGGGCGACCTTTTTTCGGGGAGCGACGGCGGTTTAGTCAGCCGTCTTGCACGCGAAGGGTATGCGGTTGCGGACGTGGATTTTGCGGGGCGTGACGGAAGCCGTTATCATACGGTGTACCCTCAGAGTCTTTTGTACGCAAAGCCGGAGCGCGGTACGGGCCGTCTGTTTGAGGCGGCATTGCCCTCGGCGAAAAGTTCGCCGTGGTACGTTTGGGCAAAGATGATAAAGCGTGCGGCGGTCTTTTTAAAAAAGGAATATCCATCGTCGGAGATAGGGCTTTTGGCTGAAAAAACCACGACGACGGCGGCGTATATGGCGGCGGGTTCGTACGACGGTTTTTCCGTTCTCGTCACGTTATTCGGGGCGGGCTATACCGCATACCGCGGTATCTACAAGTACGGGGACAAGAGCATCAAATTGGACGAAAAAAAAGAGTGCTATATCGCGGGAATCGAGGGGCAAACATATGCAAAATCCATCGAAATCCCGACCCTTATGATGCTTGCGACAAACAGCGGTTTGTCCGACTTTGACCGCTCGTCCGATCTATTCGATTTACTTGCGGGCGAAAAAAACATGATAGTGAGTCCGCGTCTCCGTAACGGAATAACTCCGCTTGCGGCAAACGCCATGCTCCTTTGGCTCAACAAGCGTTTTTTGGAGCAGCGGCTCAAAAAAAATCCCGAAGGAAAGTTTTTTGTCAGCGAGGGAAAGGACTATTTTTCGCTGTCGACCGCGGACGCGAACGACGCGGAGCGCGCAGAGGTCTATTACAGTACGACGGACGCGCTGCCGTATTACAGAGAATGGAAAAACGCTAAAGCGGAGGAAACGGCGGGCGGCGAATACTTCGCAAAAATCGAGGTCGAGGGCGCGAAAATCGTCTTTGCATTCGGCAATCTTTTCTACAAGGACGGGTCTGTCGTTTCGACAAAATTGTGCGTCAAACGTATCGAGGGAAAAGCGGAAAACGGCGGTATAGATCCAAAAAAACGCATCATTTTTTCACGGGATACGGGGATCAATTTTATTCCCGTCAACCGCGCCGATTTGATTACCGAGGACGGGCTTGTCTCTTTAAAAGAGGGCGCGTACGGGATCTTTGGTATAGGGTCGCAGACGGGCGGTATGGCAAACTATGAGATAGGCTCGGCGTCCACCGAAAATATCGCCGCGCTGCAAGCGGACGTCTATGCCTTAGAGCCGAAGACTATTACGGTCGGCTTGTACAAATATTCGGGAGAGGAGTCCGACGGAAAATATACATTGAAACTGACCCTTCCCGCGGATACGGAATGGCAGAGGATTTCACTCGAACCGCGTATGTTTAAGGACGAAAAGAAACGCTATGCGGAAAATTTTGACGGCGTAAAGATTTTGGACATCTCTGACGCGGAAGGAATATTATTTAACAACATTTTGTTTGTTTAGAGCTATAAAAAATGCGGTGCTATACCGCGGAATATGAAACCCCGAATGCGGCGCTATACCGCGGAATATCGAATGCGGCATATAAAAAGATAAAGTAAAAAAAGAGGCAGCTATGAAAGACGCGCAAAACCTTTCGGAAAAAGACCTATCGGTCGCAAAAAAGAGTAAAATGACAAAAAAGAACGGTCTGTTATTAGACCTTTTGATCATCATGTTCGTCGTGATGCTTGCGTTCGGGACGTCGGTCGCGCTCCGCGAATATGTGATTTTGTCCACGAACGTCGAGGGGACGTCTATGGAAAGCACGTTGTTTACGAAAGATAAGGTGTATATGCTTCGTACCAATAAGGTAGGGCGTGGGGATATTATCCGTCTGGAAAACCCTTGTCCGCTCGAATATAATGCGGACGGAAGCCCGAAGGACAAATATTTAATCAAGCGCGTGATAGGAATAGCGGGCGATACGGTCGAGATAAGAGGCGACGGCTACGTCTATCTCAACGGCGAAAAGTTAATAGAAGCCTACACAAAAACACAGGGTTCGACCTTTAGCTTTGAATGGCTCGGAGATACAAATATCAAAATCGGGACTATCTACGAACCGATAATCTATATTGTCCCCGAAAACGAGGTTTTTGTCCTCGGCGACAACCGCGAGGTCAGTCTTGACGGCAGAAGATTCGGGACGGTCAGCCTCGACAAGGTGTACGGAAAAACCTTGTTTGTCATCAGAGGAAGTAAAATCATATTTTTAAAAAAATAAAAAAATAAACGGACGGCTTTGGTGAACTTATGAAATTAAACTATAAACAGACGATTTTTGTCGGGCTTGCGTTTTTTTCCATTCAAGCCTTTTGGCAGTTTTACTATTCGTACATGCCGCTGACGGCGACGCTGATTTTTGGGTTGGGCGATTTGCCTCGCGGCTTTTTGATGAGCATAGACAACATTGTCGCGCTCGTTATGCTGCCGCTTTTCGGCGCGATTTCCGATAGACACAAGGATAAAGGGAGCGGACGGCGAACCCCGTACATTTTGATAGGGTCGCTGATGAGCGTTCTCTTTTTTGCCGCTATGGGCGTGTTTGAGCATGTCCAACTCGAAAGCCTCACCGCGCAAAACATCATTGTCGATTTGTCTACGGTAGAGGAAAGCGCAAAAGAGGCTGTTGCGGCGGCGAATCAACTTGCCGCACTTGAGTTTATGAAAGGCGATCCGTCTGTCTTTGTCGGGTTTGTCACTATGCTGGTCTTTGCGCTCGTCTCTATGGGAATCTATCGGACACCCGCGGTTGCGCTTATGCCCGACGTGACCCCGAAGCCGCTTTTGTCACAGGCAAACGCGGTCATCAATATCGTGGGCGGCGCGGGCGGTTTGCTTGCGACGGTAATTTTTACGGTCATGGTCAAGGATTACGAGAGCAAGCTTATGGCTTACGGCGCGGTCGCGGTGATTATGATTATATCGATCATTCTCTATTACGTCTTTGTCAACGAGCCTCAATTGGTCAAAAAGCGGTATGCTACCGAAAAGGAACACGGCTTTAAAGACGAGGTTTCGTTTGACGGAAAGGTCGGGCTGACCCCCGCGGAAAAGAAGAGCTTTATCTTTTTGATCGCATCGATTGCGCTTTGGTTTTTGGGCTATTACAGCATAAATTCCTCCTTTACGATCTATGCAAATCAAATACTCGGAATTCAAGACGGAAAAGCCGGAATCTATTATATCGTCGCAACTCTGATTTCGGCGGTCGCGTTTATCCCTATCGCGTACTTTTCGGCGAAAGTGGGACGTAAAAAAACCATTTTGGGCGGTATCGTCATACTTGCCGTCGCATTGTTTTCGGGTCTTACGGTTACGGCGAATACGACGTGGCTCATGTTTATCATCTTTCCTTTGGTCGGAATCGGTTGGGCGAGCATTTGCGTAAACTCGTTCCCGATGATTGCGGCGATTGCGCCTAATTCAAAGGTCGGACGGTATACGGGCTTTTATTACGCCGCGTCCATGTCCGCGCAAGGGCTTGCGCCTATCGTTTCGGGCTTTTTTATGCAAACCATAGACAAACGCATTCTTTTTCCGATAGGAGCGTTGTTTGTCGCGCTCTCGTTTGTCACAATGTTGTTTGTCAGACACGGAGACGTGGTCATAATCAAGGGTAAAAAGAAACGGGCATAAAGAGGTGAGTTATGGAAAGAAAATTAGCGCATATAGAAATTGTGAAAAACATCAGACCTATCGAGGGTTGCGACAACATTTGTCAATGCAGCGTACTCGGTTGGAATTTGATTATCAAAAAGGACGAATTTCAAGAGGGGGATAAGTGCGTATATATCGAAATAGACTCTCTTGTCCCCTCCGACAATTCCGCTTTTTCATTTCTTGAAAAGCGGAATTTTAAAATAAAGACCATGAAAATGCGCGGCACAATCAGTCAAGGCTTAGCGCTCCCGACGAGTATTCTCGGCGGGAAAAAGTCGTACGAAATCGGCGACGACGTGACGTCCGCTCTCAAAATCACCAAAATCGAGGACGAAACGCCCGAACTTCCCGCGGATCGCGCAAGGGCAAAAAAGCATTGGTTTTTGAGGACTAAGCTCTGCAAAAAACTTATGCGCCGTGAGAAATTCAGAAAAATCATATTGAAACTCTTTGACAAAAAGGTCAAAAAACTGCCGTTCCCTAACTATATCGTCAAGACCGACGAAACGAGAATACAAAACGCGCCCGAATGGCTCGAAGAGTACAAGGGAAAGCCGATGTGCGTGACTGAAAAGCTTGACGGTACGAGCGCGACCTACGGGTTGGATTGCAGAAAGAAAAAAGCCGTCTTTTCCGCGTGTTCGAGAAATATGTCGCTCTCTATGCCGACGGCAAAGGACTATGAGCCGACGCGCTATACGGATATGGCGATGAAGTACGATTTGGAAAAGGTGCTGAAGGATATTCGCAAGGATTTTTTTCCGACCGCCGAAACCCTCGTACTCCAAGGCGAAATCATAGGCGAAAACATTCAAAAGAATAAATACAAGCTCAAAGGAAACGACATATATTGCTTTAATCTAACCGTAGACAGAGTAAAGGTTGACAGCGTGAGGGCGGCTGAAATCGCCGCTAAATACGGGCTGAAGTGGGTACCTATCATAGACGCCGCGTTTCTCCTAAAGGACACCGTAGACGACATGGTCAAATATGCGGGCGGCCGCTCCGTCCTATACGGCGACACCGTCAGAGAGGGCGTCGTCATTCGCGATGCGAAAAACACCGTCAGCTTTAAGGTTATCAATCCCGACTTTTTATTGAAGTGGGATTTATAATTTTATTTTAAATTAACACCGCGCAAAGACGCTCTTTTTTGATCTTTTCCGCGAAACCTCCCTTGATAAGAAACCTTAATCTTCGGTCGGTTTCGCGGGAAATATCTAAAAAATAGCCGTCTTATCGCTGTAGAATAACTTGAAATGGGTTTAATATATAGTTCTCTCCGTATTGAGAGAGGAGAATGAATAGCGAAAACATTTGTATTGAGAGAGGAGAATGAATAGCGAAAACATTTGTATTGAGAGAGGAACGTATATAGCGAAAATAAAGGATTTAATAAAATTTTGTTTTCAAAATATAGTTTTAACTTGCAATTCGCATATATAGTTCTCTCTGTATTGTGTGAGGAAAATAGATAGCGGAAACAAAGGAACGTTGAGGGAGATAAATAAGTGATAAAAACAGCCCTTGAAAAGATTTTAAAAGTAATTAAAGATATGAAATGCTCGATGATATTGTCGATAATTTTTATCGCGGTATTTATCATAGATCAAATAACCGACGGAGTCTTGACAAAATTCGGAAGCGCGTCAAAATATTTATTCGATAACAAAGAATTTTGGCGGTTGCTTACGTCTACCTATCTTCACGGAAATGTGCTTCATTTATTAGGAAATATCGCGGGGCTTTTACTTATAGGCTACACGGTAGAGAAGCGGTACGGCATATCGCTGTTTTTACTGTTTTTCCTCGTGCCCGAATTTTTGACCAACATGACGCAATGGTTAATCACGGGAATCAACGTAAGCGGAGCGGTCGGCGCGTCTTGCGGCATTTACGGATTGTTGGCGGCGTTGGTAATAACCCTGCATAGGGATATAAAAAATACCGTAAAAGAATTCCGAAGTGCTTTCGGTATAATCAGGGCACTCGGAATACTTGTCTATGTAGGCTTTTCTTTCGGAAGCGTGTTTAATTTATTCGGTCACGCGTTGGGCTTTGCCTTCGGCACCTTTGTGGTCACCGTGTATTTTTTGATATGTTTTTTTAGGGAGCAGAGAAAGGAAAGAGCGGAGGATATTTATGGATAAAATAAAGCTGAATTCCTACTTTGCGGTAGGTACGGTTATCTCAAGCGCGGTGCTTTTTGCCGCGTTTCTTATCACTGTGATTGTGGCTGGTGTGGCGGGGTGGTGGATTGTACTTGCCCTCGCGCCGATGACGGTTGCCGCGCTTATTCTCAACAAGGATACTATTTCAAAACGTCCGCGCCTCGTAAAGACGATAGAGCGCGTTTGTTTTTTTCTTGCGGGA
>JAITOQ010000051.1 GCA_031289865.1 Clostridiales bacterium | reverse complement strand
CTATCACATCTATTGCAGTTTTTTGAGAATGCCGTCCGTTTCGGGTTTTGTCGACCGTCACGGCGGTTCTTTTATATCCGTTATAGATAGTTTTTGAGAATACCGTCCACTTCGTTGGTTGTGACCTTACCGTAGACGGTTTCGTTGACCGTCATGACGGGTGCAAGTCCGCAGCAACCGATACATCTCGTCGCGTTTAAGGAAAACTTGCTGTCCAAAGTGCATTCGTCGGTTTCGATTCCGAGCTTTTTCTTTAAAGCTTCGAGGACGTCGCCCGCTCCCTTGACATAACACGCCGTACCCATACAAACGCTCACGTTATATGTGCCGCGTGGATTTAAGGTAAACTGCGAATAAAAGGTCGCCACGCCGAATACCTCTTCGGCTGATACGCCCAACGCCTCCGCAATCACGAGCTGAACCTCGATCGGCAGATAGCCGTAGATTTCTTGCGCCTTTTGGAGCGCGGGCATGACTGCGCCTTGCTTGTTTTTGATTTCGTTTAAAGCCGCCGTCAAAGCTTGCGCTTGTTCGGGCGTCCCTTTAAACGGCACTTTTGTCAGTTTGATTTTTGCCATTATCCAATCTCCCTTGTATTTATTAAAACGATTCCGCACTTTTTCAAACTATATACTCTGTAAAATCAAAGTACCGACGCCCTCAAAAAATCCGCCCGCCATAAAACCGATAATTGACGGCTTCCCTCAGGCAAACGGACGCAAAATCATTATATTTTGTTTGTTCTCTTAAAAACGAAGTATTTAAAATTTTCGGACGTTTTTTCCTCCAATAAATACAACTTAACTATTATACCACAATCATTTTAAAAAAGCCAATCTTTTCACCTAAAAATTTTACGGTTTCTCATAAAAAATCTTCGGTTTGCACCGAAGACTGAAAATGTTCTCAAAATTTATACGGCGTGACTTGATAGACGTAGTAATTTATCCAATTGTAATAGATGAGGTTTGCCGCGCTTGCCCACTTCATATCCACGAGGGTTGCCGCGCCGTCCGTAAAGTATTCGTATGGTTTTTGGATAGGCAAGCCTTTTTTGAGGTCGCGCTCATACTCCTTTTTGAGGGTGTCGCGGTCGTATTCGGAATGACCCGTGAGAAAGATTTTTTTGCCGTCGAGCGACTTTATTATAGAGATGCCCGCAATGTCTGAGACCCCCAAAACCTTAAGATTAGAGTTCGCATAAACAGCCGCCTCGTCAACCGCGGTGTGGCGCGAATGCGGAATAAAAAATATGTCGTCCATGCCCTTTAACAAAAGATCGCCGTCGGTTTTTTTCGTCGGAAATACCCCGAACATTTTTTGTTCGAGGGGGTTTTTCCCGATCCCGTAATGGTGGTATAATGCAGCTTGCGCGCCCCAACAAATGTAGATTGTGCTTGTCACCATCTTATCGGCAAAATCAAGGATTTCTTTCAATTCGCTCCAATACAACACCTTTTCAAACGGCAGAGTTTCGACGGGTGCGCCAGTGATAATCATGCCGTCAAAATGTCTGTCGCTGATATCCGAAAAGTTTTTGTAAAACTTTTCTAAATACTCGTCCGGCGTGTGTTTGCTCTTGTAGCTGTCGGTATGAATGAGGGTAATATTGACTTGCAGCGGCGTATTCCCGACCAAACGCAAAAGCTGCGTTTCGGTCTCGACCTTGGTCGGCATGAGATTGAGAATAGCGATCTCTATCGGACGTATGTCTTGATTGACGGCGCGTTCCCGATTCATAACAAAGATATTTTCGCGTGTCAAGACTTCGTAAGCGGGTAAATCCTTGGGTATAATAATCGGCATGTTTTTTCTCCCTTTTTTTCCTTTTTCAAACCAAATTTCAAATCAAAATTTTAATTGTCTTTCTACGTCTCTTTTTATATCGCGTTCCTTTAGGGTTTGACGCTTGTCATGCAATTCCTTTCCCTTGCAAAGCCCTATTTCGAGCTTGACAAGCGCGTCTTTAAAATAGAGTCTAAGCGGTACTATCGTATACCCTTTGCGGTCAACCTTTCCGCGGAGCTTGTCTATCTCTTGCTTGTTGAGCAGCAGCACCCTCTCGCGGCGCGGGTCGGGATTAAAATAACCGCCCTTTTCGTAAGGGGAAATATGCGTGTTTAAAAGACGCACCGACGTGCCTCTGATATAGACAAAGCTGTCCTTCAGATTTACACCGCCCATGCGCACCGACTTGACCTCGCTCCCGACCAACATTATCCCCGCTTCAAAGGTTTCCTCGACAAAATAATCGTGGTAGGCTTTTTTATTTACGGCTATCGTTTTTCCCGTCATATTTCTATACTTCCGTTTTGGTTCCTATCGCTTCTAATTTTTGTTGAATCCCCTCGACCTTTTCGGACGGCGCGTCAAAGACAATCGGTAAAATTCCCTCGATTTTCATTCGGACGTCATACCGCGACATGCCTAATTCGTTAAACAGAATCTCTACCGTATCATACTTGTTTTCAATCGCCGTGAGCGTCAATTTGCCCCCGCCGACCGTTTCCGATACGACCGCCCCAAAGCCGCCGTAAGAGGAGGGTTTTGAGCCGTAAATCGGCGGTATAGAACCGCGTGTATCGATAGGCGGTATTGACGGCGCGGAAAAGGTCTGACGCTGTAGATAATCGGACGCGTCGGCATATCCCGTAGACATTTGCGTCGGCTCCGCAAAACGCTCTTCCGCGACCCGCGCAAGCTCCGAATAGGCGTCGCCCGACTCCGAACGGCGCGCCGTGTAATGCTCCGAATTTACCGTGTCAGCGGTAGGCTGTGTCAATTGATTGTGCCGCTCGTTGAGAGAGCGCGCTATCTCCGCATAAGCGTTATCGGACGGCGATTGTGCTTCGACCGTATACGCCTCATCTTGTACGCCCGTCTTTCCTCTATGTTCCTCATGCCCCGCCATGAGATCTGGCAAGCTCGCGACATAGCCCCAATTTTTTCCTTCCTTTTTGTCCTTTTGCACGCCGCCTAAAGATAGGACGGGTACAATCGGCGCGGGCTTTTGCGGCGCGGGCTTTTGCGGTACGGCTTTCGGCTCCGCGGACTTTTCGGCGGTTTTTTTCACCGCTTGAGGCTCCGCGTCGTAGACCGAATAAATCCGTGCGCCCGTTTCATTATAAATCTCCTTTAAGATGACGCTGTTCGTCGGAGTATAGGCGACTCTGATTCGCTTTCCCTCGCTGTAGACGAATGCGATACCCACGGTAAACGAAAGCCATTCGGTAGAGGACGAACGCGCCATGTTTTCATTTCCGTCGGGATAATATTCAAAATGGATTTTATATTTTCTGCTCTGAACGCCGTTCACTATTATGCCGAGCTTGTCCTCGACTCTGACGACCTTTCCGGGGACGACCTTTCCGTTTCTGACGATTCTTTGCGCCGTCAAAGTATAAAACATTCCGTTGTTTCTTCCCGCGAATATAATGCCGCCCGCAAAGATCAGCCAAAAGACACCGAACGCGGTCGATACAAACAAAAAGACAATGCCGAGTACGACAGCCACGCCCATAATAGGCAAAAATGCGAATGCTGTACTCTTCCCCGTTTCAGGTACTTTTTTCATAAAAAACCCTCTATATTTGATTGCTCCGCTTACGAATAAAATTTGTGAGCGGTCTTGTTTTTTGTTATAAAAAAAACACGCTTACGCATGTTTTTTCTTGAGTTTGCTTTCGTTTGAAAACGGATAGACAGATTAATATCTGCGTCTGTCGTCATTCGAGCCGTA
>JAITOQ010000011.1 GCA_031289865.1 Clostridiales bacterium | reverse complement strand
TTTATTTTAAAAATCTTTATGATTTTGAAAAAATTTTTAAAAATTATAACTTATCAGTTTTGTAATGTGAATGTATTTATACTACAACTTAAATATTAACACGGGGCGCGGCGCGCCCCGACTTGTCTATGAATAACACAAAGGGCGAAATACAGTTGGGCGGTCTGTATGATTGTTTTCCGCTCTCCGATTTGTTTAATAAAATTGTTCATTCGTTGCGTATTTCTCATGATATTATGACAAAAAGACATGAAAAACATGAAAGCGAATCGTTTAATGATTGGTTTAATCGTGTTTCTTCTCTTGTCGTTCGGCGAAAAAATTGTTTTCGTTTTTCTTCCTATGGGAAAATTCTGCCTTTCGAGGTTTGATATACTGTCTAATTTAAGTTATAAAGAGGGTGCTATATATGGCAAGTTATACAAAGGTTAGTAATTGTTGGACTGTTCGTTTTCGTGTAAATGGGGTTCATAAGCGTTTGTCGGGTTTTAGAACGAAAAAAGAGGCTGAGTCGGCTTATTTCTTGGAAAAGAATAAAACAACGGTTTCGAGTGGCTTTACTGTCGGTGAATTATATTTGCTGTATTCCGATTATAAAAAATCACAAGTAAAGGAAAGCACATTTATTTGTAGGACGCAAGCTCTTCGTGATTATGTACTTCCGTATTTTAAAAATGTAAAAATTGAGAAATTGACCGTAACGCAAGTTATTTCATGGAAAAATGAAATTGATTCAAAACCTTTAAAATTTAGGAGTAAAGAAAAAATCTATCTTGCGTTTGTCAATTTGTTAAACTATGGTGTGAAATTTCACGATATACCTTTTAATATTATTTCAAAGGTTGGAAATTTCAAGAACACCGAATTAAAGCGGGAAATGCTTTTTTGGACGGAAAAAGAATTTGAGCAGTTTATACAATCCGTTGACGATATAATTTATAAGGCATTATTCAGTACGTTATATTTAACGGGTGCGCGTAAAGGTGAAATTATGGCTTTGACGTGGCGCGACATTGATTTTAACGGGTGTATTATAAATATTGACAAGACCTACACTAAAAACACTTGTAACGGCTCATATAGGATTACGCGCCCTAAAACTAATAGTAGCGTTAGAAAAGTTATGATTCCCGAAGTACTTGTTGATTTACTGCGTGTTTTAAAGAATACATATATAGGTCAAGTCGGATATTCGGAAAGCTGTTTCGTCTTTGGTTTTAGCCGTCCGTTACCGCCTACAACGATTGAACGCATGAAAGAAACGTATTGTAAAATATCGGGGGTTAAAGAGATTCGTATACATGATTTTAGACACTCTCATGTTAGTTTGCTTTTGAGTAAAGGACAAGATATAAAGTTGATTGCCGATAGGCTCGGACACTCTGACGTTAGTATGACTTTGAATGTTTATAGTCACTTTTTTCCCGATAAGCAAGTAGCTTTAATGTCGAGTTTGAATATAACACTTGATAAGTAAATGTTAGGTACGTTTTAGGCACAACGTCTTAATAAACGTTTTAAAAAATGTAGAAAATGATTGATTTTGAGCTAAAAAAACGATTAAAATTTAAGTTTTCAATTTCCCCCCATCAGCTCCAAAAAATCCCTCTCTTATACAAGAGAGGGATTTTTTATGTTTTTTTATCTCAATTTAATTAGCCATTCCGCAATACGGGCAAATCCCGTTGCTGTCGGGCGGGAGAGGCGCGCCGCAAGCTATGCAGCGTCCTTTTGTCGTCGTTTCGGTTACGACGGGTTCGGGTATCGGTTCTTCGGGCTTCTCGATTTTGACGAGCGAGGTGTTGTCGGGAGAGAATGTGTAGCCCGTGAGATACCGTTTGTTGAGGACTTTGCGCACGAGGGGCAAGGTTTCCTTGTCCTTTTTTCCGATAGCGCGTGCGAGTGCGGAGATTTCCAAAATTCCGTTTTCTTGTACGTTATATACGATTGCTTTTAGGGAATGCAAGACGCCGAATGAAACCCATCCGAGCGGTAGCCCGTAAAATCCCGCGGCGACTACGACGATAGAAAAAATGCCGAGGGCGGTTAAATTTTTTACGCTGAATCCTATCACTATCCCCGGTATTCCGAGGACAAAAAGAATCGAAAGAGCGACCAACAGAATCAGAGTTTTTTTGATAACGGCTTCGATATTTTGATTTTTCATGTGCAAATCCTTTTTAATTGCGTTTCGCAAAAAGTTTATTCTTTTATAGCCGTGACGGTAAATCCTTCCTCCGCGATTGCGGCGCGTATAGCGTCGTCGGATAGGGGGGTGTCGGACTTGACGACTGCCGTACCCGACGCCAAATCAACCGAAACTTTTTTTGCTCCGTCAAGCCCCTCAAGGGCTTTTTTTACCGCATTTGTGCAGTGGTTGCAAGACATACCTTTGATTGTGATTGTCTTTGTCATATAAGTAACTCCTTTACATGTATTTTTTGTGGCGAAGTATTCTATAAAACGGCAGTTTTCAGAGTATTCTATCGTAATTTTATCGAATAACAATCAACCTTTTTTGGTATTCTTGTTTCATTGTTTCAAAAAAATCCTTTTCAGCGGCGCGTCCGAATTGATGGAGGATTTCGGCGGCAAGGCGGTTTCGGATTCCTCCCGCAAGAGGTGTATCGTACAGAGAGCAAGCGATATTTTTGAGTTCGGGCGGGAATGCGCTCGCTCCGACGTTCAGACCGATCCCGACGACTATCCATTCCGCGGTACCGCCTTCAAGGTCGACGACCGCTTCGGTCAGTATTCCGCAGACCTTTTTTCCGTCCTTAAAGATATCGTTGACGGGCTTTACTGCCGTTTCTATACCGCAAACTTTTTGGATCGAGAGGCATACCGCCGCCGCCGCAACGACTGTGACGTCGGTTAGATTTTCAAAGGCGTAGCGTTCGGGGGAGAGGATGAGGCTCAAATAGAGTCCGCTCTTAGGCGGTGAAAAAAACGGCTTTTTTGCGCGTCCTTTCCCGTCCGTTTGACCGTCGGCAATGACGGCGAAAATCTTGCCGCCGCCCTCCGACGCGATTTCCTTTGCGGTTCTGTTGGTGGACGCGAGGGAGTCGTAGACGGCGATTCCGCTCGATACGGACGGGTCGTTGAGGTACGGTCGGATTCCCTCCGCGGATAAAATGTCGTTTTGAGGCATGAGCGCGTAGCCGCGGTTTTGTACGGCGCGTAT
>JAITOQ010000010.1 GCA_031289865.1 Clostridiales bacterium | reverse complement strand
GTACCGGTGAGAGAAGGCTTTTTTGCGTGGGTCAGGAGAGTGAGAGCGGAGAGGAAGGCGGGTAAATAGGTAATAGGTAATAAGTGCGGATTTTAAGTTGAGAGTTGAAAGTTGAGAGTTGAAAAGTGCGGATTTTAAGTTGAAAGCGGGTAATAATAATAGTAGGTAACAGATAATAAGTGCGGATTTCAAGTTGAAAGTTGAAAGTTGAAAAGTGCGGATAGTGAGTAATAGGAGAGTCGGTGTCATTCTGAGCGTATGCGAAGAATCTCAAACGGCAAGCCGTATGATGACCACATCTTTTTGTTTTAGTCGTTATACAGCTATCGTTTTAGATTCTTCGCATTCGCTCAGAATGACGCCGACTTTTTTATTCGGATACGGGACGATGTGGTCATCGTCCCCTACGGAATGACACCGACTACTTTAAAAATCCGCCGGAATGACACCGACCACTTTAAAAATCTGCAATTCTGCATTCTGCATTTTGCATTTTGCATTTTGCATTGGACAAAAGGACATTATGTTTACAAAAAAAACGCCAAAAACACCCGTGCCGGTCGTTTCCGCATCGGGCAAAAAGTACTTAAAGACAAAGGATTACGTCACGTTTTCGATGGCGAAGTTTGCTACGTCCGCAATCACGGGACTCACTCAAGGGTATCTTCTGATATTTTACACCTCGGTTTTGGGGATTGCGCCGGTCAGCGTGGGCGTAATGTTTTTGGTAGCAAAGATTTTTGACGGCTTAAATGACCCGATTATGGGCGTTTTGGTTGACAAGACAAAGACGCGGTTCGGAAAAATGCGTCCTTATCTCTTTTTCGGCGCGGTGCCGTTCGGGATTTTGACGATACTCTTGTTTTTGCCGATAGGAGAGCTGACCTCTATAGGAAAAATCGTATACATGTATATCACCTATATCTCTTACGGAATCGTCGGGACGCTCGTCGGTATTCCGATGGACGGACTTCCGGCGGTCGCGTCGCCGAACAGCGAGGAGTGCACAAAAATCATATCGATAAGCCGTATAGTAGGCTCGGTCGGCGAACAATCCGCGCTCGTACTTTTTTCGATATTCGCGCTGTTTTTGGCGATGAAGGAAACCTACATGACTATGGGTATCGTGATAGGTATACTTGCGCCGATCTTTATCATACTTGGGACGATAAACATCAAAGAGCGCGTCCCGCCATCCAAAATCCCGCCCAAAATCACCGACGGCTTTAAATACCTTTTTAAAAACAGACAGTTTGCCGCGCTGATCGCGTCGCTTTTGATTTCGTTTTTTAGGAATCTCGTGTCGGCGGCTATCATCTATATGGTGACTTACGTCTATTCAAACGGCTCGTTAAATATATTTTTTGCACTCCCCGGAGCGGTCGCCGCAATGCTCGGAATGCTTTTTGCACCTAAACTCAAAAAGAAAATGGACTCAAAGCAGATATTTATATTCTCGACCGTCCTACATTCCGTAGGACTTGTCTTGGTGTTTTTGGTCGGCTTTTCCGCGCCTTGGTTTGTCACGGCGATTTTGATGGCGATTGCCATGCTCCCCGTAGGGCTTTTAAACGTCGTTCCGCATTTTATGGCTATCGACACGCTTGACTATTGGGAGGACAAGACGGGACAGCGAAACGAGGGAGTGACCTTTGCGATCATCTCGCTACGAGGCAAGGTTTCCTCCGCGTTTAAGGATTTTTTCCTCGCATTCCTTTTGAGCTTTTTTCTCTTTACCACACCGCTCCTTGCGATAAATAACCACGCGCCCGCACAGCTTGATTTTACGAAGCAAGGGATATTTATGATTTTTACGATTATCCCCGCGGTTTTAAATCTCTTGTCGATTTTGCCTATGCTGTTTTATAAACTAAACGGTAAGCGCATGACGGAAATCCGCGAACGGTTGCAATTGAAACGCGATGTTGCATCCAAATAAAAAGTCGGTATCGTTTTAGATTCTTCGCTCCGCTCAGAATGACACATACTTTTTTTATCGGAGCAAAGCGACCCTTGACTTTCAACTTTCAACTCTCAACTTTCCATTTACACGGAGGAGATAGAAAATGAATAAAAAACTATTGCGGATACTGCTTGCCGTCCTTGTCGTCTTGAATATTTTATTCCTTTCGGCGTGCTCGCCCGCGGGTGCGGATTCGGGCGGTATGAGTGCCGTCGCGGATAAGCTGTCGAGCGAAAAGGTCTATGCCTACACGATGACGGCTGAGATACAATTTATGATAAACGCCGACGAGGAGAATCGATTTTTGCCGCAAAACAAAAATCCGTCCGAGCGTGCGGTATGGGACAGTCGGCTTGTAAAATATGAGTTTACCAAAAACGACGGCGATTGGTACGGACGGTCGGAGTTTTTTGAAACCAAAAAGGATGCGGACGGTCAGCCGATTTATTCGGGTAAAAAACCCGAATACGGTACGCCGACGGTCACTGAATATTGGTTTTTAAACAGTTTGCTGACGGTCAAGAGGGACGGTGAAATTTGCTTTCAAGGAACGGAAGACGATTATTTCTCCTCCGTTGTTTTGCCTAAGGATCGTCTGTTGTTGGATTCCGCGTACGGAAACCATGTAGACACGATTTTCTCAAACGACAGTGCCGACGCGGTTTTTTCGGAGAATAATAGAACGTGGTTTTTTGAAACGATTTTTACAAACACGGCTTATTTTATCGACAGTAACGGCGAGCAGACTCCTTACAAAGACAGCCCTTTTGCGAGCGGTGAAAGAGAGGATTTGCGGTTTGATTGGGAAAGCATTACGGGGGTGCTTTCAAACACCTACAGCTGTACTCAAAAAAAGAACCGCCCGACCCTAATCGAATACAATACGGAATACTTTTTTTCCAACCAAAAGACGACGACGCAGCTCTGGAATAACAGCGAAACTCTCGTTTGGAACGGCGACTCTATAAGAAAAAGCGCGGCGGCTTTTAATTTCCGCTATCCCGATAAAAAAACGGCAATCAAAATTAAGGATTTATAATGGATAAAATCAAAATAGCGATAATAGGAATGGGCAACCGCGGACGGCGGTACGCCTACCAAATAGGTCAAAACCCGAATGCGGAAATCACGGCGGTATGCGAAAAAAATCCCGCTCATCTCTATGCCGCCGCGGAAAGGTACGGGGTAAAAAAAGAAAACGCATTTTTGTCCGATACGGAATTTTTTAAACGGGGCAAGCTTGCCGACGCGCTTGTCATCGCGACGCAAGACCGCGACCATTACGGACACGCTATAGCCGCGCTCAATGCGGGCTATCAACTGCTCCTCGAAAAGCCCGTTTCGCCGATACCGTCGGAGTGCGAGGAGATAGCCGCGCTTGCTCACGAAAAAAATTTACAAGTCGTCGTCTGTCATGTCCTGAGGTATTCAGCCTTTTACGACACGATAAAGCGCGTGATCGATTCGGGCGCGATAGGCGAAATCCTCTCGATAAACGATATCGAAAACGTCGGGTATTGGCATTTCAGCCACAGCTACGTTCGCGGAAATTGGCGGAATGAAAGCGAAACGGGCCCGTCGATTTTGGCAAAATGCTGTCACGATCTCGACATTATTTACTATTTTTCGGGCAAAAAATGTCAAGAGGTTTTTTCGAGCGGGTCGAGGAAGCTGTTTCTCCGTGAAAACGCCCCCGACGGCGCGACGGACTACTGCCTTGCGCCGTGTCCTCACCGAAAGACCTGCGCGTACGACGTAAAAAAAATCTATTACGGTATCACGCGCCACACTATCCCCAAAATGGGCGTCCATATAAAGGTAATTACGGGCATGGCAAAACCGAAGCTAAAGGATTTAAAGGAGGTTCTCAAAACCTCGCCTTACGGACGCTGCGTCTATAAATGCGACAACGACGTAATGGAAAATCAAAACGTCGCCCTCTGCCTCGATGGCGGTGTTAGCGCAAATCTCACGATGACCGCATTCTCAAGGGGCTGTTTTAGGCGGCTCTGTATATCGGGGACAAAGGGCGAAATCATAGGTATCGACGGCGAAGGAAAGTTTCGTCTGAACATATTCGGCGGCGTGTCAAAGACCGTAAAGGTCAGTTCGGGAGGAATCTTCGGACACCTCGGCGGCGACCGCATGATCGTTTCGGATTTTATCGAATTTTTGAGAACGGGCATAGCTCCCGCCCGTCTGTCCGCAATCGACGTCACCTTAGAGAGCCACCGCATAGCGTTTGCCGCGGAGGAATCGAGAAAAACGGGAAAAGCGGTTAAGTTGAAAGTGGAAAGTTGAGAGTTGAAAATTAAGGTATCATATAAGTTGAAAGTGGAAAGTTGAGAGTTAAAAATTAAGGTGTAATAAAAAGTCGGGGTCATTCCGTAGAGGACGATGACCATAATAGCGTTTGCCGCGGAGGAATCGGGAAAAGCGGTTAAGTTGAAAGTGGAAAGTTGAGAGTTGAAAATTAATGTGTAATAAAAAGTCGGGGTCATTCCGTAAAGGGCGATGCCCATATCGTCCCGCAACGGCTATACAGAACATCTCTAATTATCAGCAACTTTCAACTTTCAACTCTCAACTTTCAACTTAAAAAAGCAGGAGAACTAACCATGTCGGAAACCATAATTGCCGAATTGTCCCGTACCTTCACCCCGCGGGACGAATACAAACACATCGCTTTGCCGTTTACGGTGGAGGGGGGGTACCGCTGTCTAAAAATTCATTACAGCTACTTTCCAAAGGATTATGAGGACGAAGTGCGGTCGGTAGAGCTTGTACGGGGGTGCGCGGAGAGGAGCGGTACGGATTTAGACGCCGTGTATTTCAAAAACGCAATCCCTATAAAAAACTTGCTTACCCTCTCTATAGATTCGCCGAACGGGGCGGTAGGCTGTGCGCACAGACACGGAAACGACCTCGAAATCGTCATAGGAGCGGAGCCGTCTTACGGCTTTCTCCCGACCGAGATCACGGCGGGAGAATGGCGGGCGGTAGTCAGCACGCATTGCGCCTTGTCCGAAAACATAGACCTAAAAATCACGGTGAGGGGCGGCATATGAAATTTTATCCTTTTGAATTACATTGCCATACGCGGCACAGCGACGGAAATTTTACGCCCGCGACTCTTGTCGAGGCGGCGAAAGCGGCGGGGCTTTTCGGAATATCCTTGACCGATCACAATGCTGTGTCGGGACTTATTGAAACCGCTAAAGAGGGCGAGAAAAACTCTCTAATAGTCCTTTTGGGGACGGAATGGACGACCTTTTACGGACATTTGACGGTATACGGCGCGGCGAATTCAGCGAGAGACAGTAACGCCGAAATTCTATCCTTGAGCGGTATTCCGTCCGCGCTTAAAATAGATTGGCGAACGGTGAACCCCGCGACAATAATCGAGCGCGCAAAAGACGTACGGGCGGCGGGCGGTTGCGTGGGGCTTGCGCACCCGTGCCGACCGGGAAATCCCGTGTGTACGGGGGGATACGACGAATGGAACATAAAAAACGATATAGATTACGGCGCGTTTACGCATTTTGAGGTATGGTCGGGGCTGTCCCCTCAAAAGGATATCACAAACCGCTTTGCGCTTGAAAAATATCGGCGGCTTTGCGCCGCGGGGGTGAGGCTTGCTTGTCTTTCGGGTAGAGATTGGCATTCCGACGAAAAAATCGGAGCGTATGCGGCGACCTATCTCGGCATAGACGGCGCGCCGACCGCCCTAAAAGCCCTCGATTCTATCAAAAACCGCCGTACTTATATATCGGTCGGGGTACGTCTGCAAGCGGAGCTTATTGGTGCGGACGGACGGCGGTACTTTTTCGGCGATGTGATTCCTAAAGGAAAATATGTTTTTTGCGGCAGCTTGTCCGAATTTGACCGCGCTTATACCCAAAAATACGGAGTAGCCGTCGAAAAGATATGCTTAAGAGGGAATACGGCGCATTACGAGATCGAGCTTGACGGCGGCGGGCAATTCCGTGCGGAGATAGACACAAAAGACGAAGCCTTTCTCCAAACGGAGGTAATAGGAAAAATAGAGGGCGATAGGACGGAGCTGTTGCTTGCGACGCCGTTTTTTACGGAGGTAAGATAATATGATTACAGCGCACGGCGGAGCGGCGGACACGGGACGGAATACGCTCAAA
>JAITOQ010000256.1 GCA_031289865.1 Clostridiales bacterium | reverse complement strand
CCGAAATGCGTGTCCGTGATGAGCAATATTCGGAAAGGTTTTCCCGCGTCTTTAAAAAATACGGAAGTATTGTTTTCTCTAACAAGTTTCATGACCTAAAAAATTAAGATCTATACCGCGGATAATACGCGAAAAATCCTAAGCAAGCTCCTTTAAAAGTTTGTCTTTTTCTTGCTGCTCTTCGGCGGTCAAGAGCGCGTTTTCTCCGCACCGCGCACGGTCGTTGAAGTAACGCACCCTCGCAAGCTTTGAATCCGTCACCGTGTATTTCACCGACGCGTAATATGCCGCGCTGAGTAAAATGACGACGGATACGCCCATCATGATACGGATTGCAAGTACTGCAGAATCGGGTTGAATGACCGTCGTACCGAGCGTGGACGACTTGTAGCCCGTGAACGAAAGAATCAATCCGACAAGCTGTATAGCCACCGCCGTCGAGAGCGTCCGCGCGAATGTCATTGCGCCCGAAAATGCGCCCGTCGGACGGTAGCCGAGCTTCATTTCCGCGACGTCTACGGTGTCGGGAAAAATAAGCCACGGCATCATTTGCGCGCCGCCTAAGCCCGTGCCCATAACAAATGAAAAAATCGGAATGAGAATACTCGGCCACGACGGTTGATACGACGCGAGCAGGATTGCGCCCAAAGCGTACAGCGGCAAGCCTATCCTATACGCAAGCTGTTTACTCCTTTTGTGCATAAGGATATAGCTTACGGGTATCATGCACGCCGCAACTACCATCATCGGCGCGATTACAAAGATCGAGCCGATTTGCTTGCCGAAGAGTTCCACTCCTCGCAATACGTCTTGGACGTAATAGAGCGCGAGCGCGGAAATGATATCGATACAAAGAAATGCAAAGATATACATGAGAATGTGATACTTGTATGAGGAAATCTTAAAGGAATTTAACCACTCCTTTAAAGAAAACTTTTCGCGCTCCGTCGGTATCGGAGTACGCTCGTTTACGATGAATGCGGCGATGACGAGAGGTACCGTAAAAACGATACCGAAACCGAAAACAATGGCGAGATAGAACGTCGTTTGAGTGATAGCTTGCGCCTTTAATTGATCCATCAAAACGGTCGGCAGCAAAAAGCACACTCCGCCCGACGCCGCGCTAAAAATCAGCTTGACAAAATTTGCCTTGTTGCGTTCGCGGTAGTCGGACGAGATATCCGAACTCATAGACATGAACGGCACTTGCGAAAAAGACGCGACGCTGCAATAAAAGAGATACGCAAAGACCGCGTAAGCCATTTTTGCGCCTTGACTTGGCAAGCCTTGTATCGGCGCAAACAAAAGCGCGTACGCGGGGATAATCAAAAGCCCGCCTATCAGCATGAAAGGCTTGCGCCGTCCGAATTTTCCAAATTTTGTTCTCCCTAAATTGTCGGAAACGCTTCCGAGCATAGGGTCGATCACCGCGTCCCAAATCTTTGAGAGCAAAAAAATCGTCCCCGCAAGAGCCGCGTCTATACCGATAACCGAGGTGAAAAAATACAAGAGAATAATCGACAAAATCGTGTTATGCCCGCCGCCGAACAGATCCGCCGCGCCGTATGCTATTTTTTCACCCGTGGGGATTTTGTCCTCTTGCCGAATCGGCTGTTCATTGTCCATGTAGTGTGCTCCTATTTTTTTCTTTTGATACTTTGATAATGCAAAATGCAGAATGCAGAATGCAGAATTGCGGATTTTAAAGTGGGTGTAATTGCAAATAACAGCCGATGTCATTCTGAGCTTACGAAGAATCTAAAACGATTTCTCCGAATTGTATCTCTTAATAACAATCATTCTGCATTTTGCATTTTGCATTCTGCATTTTTTTTAAATTCCAAAACCAATTTTTTATCCTCATCGCTCACACGATAGGATTCGCGGATTTTTTGAATAGCCTTATTCTGCGTAAATCTATCCAAATTATTTGACCTCAAAAATTCTAAAGTCTTGTCGCGCTGTTTGACAAACGCAACGGAAATCAGCCACGCGTTACCCATTTTTGTGTTATAAAAATCTTGTAGGGTTTCGTTTGCCGTTTTTAAAACCCTATCTATATATTTTTCAGACAGATAGTACTCAAGCAAGGTTGTCAAAACTATTCTGCCGCCGAATTCACTCCCGTTGTTTAAACTCAAAATGAAATCAAAATAGAGGTCTTGCTCCTTTTTTAAAAACGTCATCGAGCTTGAAAGCGCGTCGTTTACCGCCCAATTGTCTATCTTTGGAATAAATCCGCGAATGAGACGCGTCCTCTCGTCGTACCCCGCCGCCGCGCCGCCTATAACGTAGGCTTGCAACGCCCGCTCCTCAAAAAAATCACCGCCCGAAACACTCAAAAAGCCTCTCCAATCTCCCGACAAAATTCCCTTTGCCAGCCGCCTCAAATCCGGCGTCTTTAATCCTATAAAGCCCTTTGCACCGGGTATCAGCTTTGTGGAAAACTCCCTAAGCGACGGCACTCCCGCCGACGTCAATTCGCTTAAAAATAACCGATAGGTTTCCGTGCTCCACGCAATAGATTTTAAATCCGCTTTGATTTCCATGATTAAGATTATACATGATTTTAGAGAAAAACACAACTAAAAGGAATAAAGTCAAATTTCTTTCTTTGTAACGGACTAATAAAAAAGCAGAGTATTCTATAAAACGGCGTTTTATAGAATACTCTACGGCTTTTAGCGACGCGAAGTATTCTAAAATAAGGTGTTTTATGGAATACTATGCGGTTGTATTGCATAACAAAAATAAGGTCCGCAACAATCGCGCTCATGGGTACGAACGTAACACCACGAATAGTTTTTACCGATAACATAAAACTCGCTTAAATCATCGCTGTCTATTTGCTCCGCCGTCATGTGCGTAGCGGACAAATATTCCGATTCTTCGTACAAGCCTATTTTACAAGCCGGGTCATAGAAAAATTCGATTGCCCCGTTTTTTTTCGCTTTGTTATATTCGGCTCGCGCCGCATCACCCTTAAAGCAAGGAACGCACTCAAAAGAAAACGCATGCCACAAAAAACCGCCGCCAATACCGATATGCGCTTTTTCTTTTTGTTCGTCGGTCACATTTTTTGCAAACGCTCTTAACCATTTTCTTTCAAATTTGTCGTTTTTCATACCTTTAATCCTAACTTTTGTCCATTCTATTTTTAATACGATCTTCTCGCCCGTTCGTCATTGACATAAAAGGTTTCCATAGTATCCGTACAAATGCAGCCGAGAGTACGGGATTGTGAAACGCCGATATCGATGTGTATCTTGTAATAGTCCTCTATACGGCGGCTTCCCTTTTTTCCATCTCGCGGGTATACGATGATTTCAGGCTTGTTTCCGATGTAAAATGCGGGCGTATGTCCGAACAATATTGTTTTGCTGTCAATAGCGACACAGCTTGGCTCTCTAAAGTTTCTGTCATATAACAATATTTCTTTATTTTGCCGCAATAGCGGAATAACCCGCTTTTTCGCGTCTAATTCAACGCCCGCGTGTACACCTATCCATTGAGCCGTTTCAATAAAATACGGCAAGTCGGCAAAAGCCCTTACCATGCTCCAATCGAGCAATGCTCCGTCGTCCGAAACATAAGGCGACGACTCGTCGCCCGAAACATATCTTTGCAGTAGGTTTAATACTGTATCGGGATTGTTATTCTTTTCCGCTAAGGATTGAAAATACCCGATAAGCATGTGCTCATGATTTCCCATGATACATTTCACGTTTTGTAGTCCGAAAAGCAGCCTTGCAGTTTTTATAGAATCATCACCCTTATCGACTATATCGCCTAAGGAAAATAAAAAATCCGACTCACCGAAATGAATTTTGTCCAACAATCGGCAAAGCAATTCGTATTCGCCGTGAATATCCGATATACAATAAGTCACTTTAAGCACCCCTTTGAGGGAAAGTTAATGCGTGTTTTTAGGAAAAATTCAATAAATCTCCCCTTTTCCCTCAACCTCCATTCTGGCGATAACCCCGTCGGCAAAGGCGATTTTTTCGTCCATGATTTCACGGCTTTGCGGATAGTTTAGCGAGCTTCGAAATTTTGCAACTTCGCCGGTCTCGCGCCGCGCCTTTAGAAAACGCGCCGTATCGTCAAACGAACGACCGTTTGAGGGGGCTTCAAGAAATGCACGCCAAAACTCTTGTACTCCGAAATGATCTAATTGATCCGCGTCTTGCAAAATCTTTAAATATTCCGATGCGAGCGTTCTGTCAAAATAGCGGTCGTCGTGTATCTCTATCATGCCACAAATTGCCTCTAATTCCGCGTCAGTGCAATGACCGTAAAGCAAAGCACGCGTCCGTTTAGCCCCTTTCCGTTCATGCCCTTCAGTGCCGTTTTCTATGTCGTGAAACCATGCCGCAACGGTTATGATTTCGTCTTGAGTGCCGTCGCCTATCAAGATTTTTTCGCGAAGCGTCAACGCAAGCTTTGCCACACGCAAGCCGTGAGCGTACTTGTTTCCGCGCTCCGCCCACGAATGACTGCGCTTTGCGCCGAATTCTTGAAACGCAATCTCTTTGATTTTATCTAAATTCATGTCGTTTTTCTAACCTTCCGTTTTTCTCTCTCTTTCACACTTATAGTTTACCACCTTTTCGCCCTCAAAGTAAAGGAATGCAACTCAAAAAATTTGATAAAATCATATGATTTTTAAAGGGACATCAAAATGATATCAAATTTAATAGGAATTTTTTAAAAGTATATCAAAAAGCGGTTGCAAAAAATAAAAAAATAATGTATAATCATATAGCAAAAATTTGTTGCACCGTTTTGGAGAGGTATCGAAGTGGTCATAACGAGCCGCACTCGAAATGCGGTTTACCGCAAGGTAACGTGGGTTCGAATCCCACCCTCTCCGCCACAAGACACGGCGTAAGAGCGGTTCAAAAACTGCTCAAACGCCGTAGCTTTTTCTTTTATGGAGTTTATATGTGTTTTAAGAAAAAAGAATTGCCCGCTCCCAACGGAGAGAAATCCGTTGCATCGTCAATCGACGCCTATATTTTGGCGGCGGACGGCCGAAAGGCAATAAGGATTTATTTATCCTTTACAGCGCATCATTACTATTACAAGCTGAACAATGCGAGCAGGATAAAGTCGCCGACGTATGTTGACGGACAGTACATCACGCGCGCCGAGTTGCTTGATCAACCGCCGTTTAAGTTTGATAACGCCGCCGACTTTGC
>JAITOQ010000227.1 GCA_031289865.1 Clostridiales bacterium | reverse complement strand
CGCTATCGGAAAAAAGGAAAAAGAAACATTACCCCTCGTGCGCAAAGTCCTCAACAAACGGTATCTCACGGGCTACACAATCTCCCCCGACAACACCTCGCTTGTCAAAATCGAAAAGCCCGAAGAACAACCCGAACCCGCAACCGAAACGACGACAAAAGGACGCTGCATCGCTTGCGGCGCGCCTCTCCCGCCCGACAGCAACGGAGTTTGCCCGTATTGCGGAATGGGTAATTGATAATATTTCGCGTCTAAAATAGTATAAATTGGGAGCTGCCCCGTTAGATTTTGTGCAACAATTATATACCTGTTTTGTGCCTAAAAAATAACAAACAAAGAAAAACCACAATATATAGTGTTTAAAAAACAAAAAAGACTACAACATATCGTAGTCTTTTTTTATGGAGCTGATGGGGGGAATCGGACCCCCGACCTGTTCATTACGAGTGAACTGCTCTACCGACTGAGCCACATCAGCAAAATTGACAATATAGCTATTTTAGCAAAAAAACAGCCCTTTGTCAACGGTTTTTAGGGGTCTTTGAGAAAATCTTAAAAGTCCTAACTTCCTAAAGGCGAGCACACTACTTTTCGCCGTGCAAAATATTATAAAAGCAAAAATTTGATTTTCATATCGTTCCGTTCTCTACATATGCCGCCGCACGTCTGACAAACTCCGCACGACTCATTTTTGCCGACTTTAATATTGCGTCTATTCGCTCTACTTCCGCAGGGAACAATTTTATCGTAAATGTTATATATTTATTCTGCTCTTTTATCTTTTGGGCATATCGCTTATCTGCTACCCGTTGTGCGTCTGTCCTAATTTTTTCCGCTTCTGATTTTGGTTTTGTTGGCTTAACTTCGTATTCTACAACAATTTTTTCATTGCTTTCAACTTGCTTCGTTTGTGTGATTTCATATTCGTAATTTTTTTGATTTTTCATAAAACACCTCTCGAATCGACTTTTTATATACCAAGTATTCTACAAAACACGGCTTTATAGAATACTATGCATGTTTATAATGTTCGTTATCGGTTTTTCCATGTTGTCTTCAAATTTATGTTTTTGGGTTATACAATAGTAAAAGAGTCATAAGTTGATTGATGTCGGTATAATGATTCGGCATATCTACAAAACAATAAACGCTTTTATTCTCTTGATTTTGTATTGTTTTCAAATAATAGTTATCTAAATAATGTTGAGCTTTTTTAACGATTTTTCTTTCTCCGTTTTCATCGGGAGAAAGACCGTCGTTTAGTTTTTTATAAGTTTCGTTATAAATAACTTTTGAAACGGCATAATAAGCATTTCTAACGGACTCATCATTAAAACAAGATTGTCCTTTAGCCATTATTTGTTTCCTTAAATATTGATATGATGCCTTTGCATTATCAGGTAGAGGTTCGTTCCTTCTTTCGGGAATCCTATTAATTATATTAAGAAATAATTTTTCCATAACTTCCTCACGAGAGGATATATATCGTTCGGGCTGTTTGATCTTTGATACACAGTTGCAAGTAATCGGAATCATAGAGCTATAAATCATACCCCTACTGTACCCTATTTCCGTTTCTAATCTTGCGGGCAACTTATCCCAAAAATTTTTATTCAGAGAGTCTTTAATGCTGGTCTGCAAAGGAATCGCAAATAATTGCGGTTTGCCTTTGTATAATAATTCTATTATAACAAACGGTCGATTTTCCTTTATCTTTTTAGTCTGTTCTTCTCCAAACATGCTTATAAAAAAATCCGCTTTTAATTCAACAACTCTACCGATAATATCTTTTGTCTGCATATATGTGTCTTTCCTCTAAAAAACAATTAAGCCCCCCGGCAATATTGCGGAGAGGCTAAACGGCGAAAATGGTATTTTAACCGCCATTCTCGGTTATTTTCATTATATACTGTTTTTTTGTGTCTGTCAATACTTTTGAGTCAAATTTTTTACTAAACTTGCAAAAAACTATTTTTTGTCGATAACATCTAACGCGACTATATTATATACCAAGCAATGTATCTTGTCAATCCTTTACATAAATATTTTATGCAGAAAACAAAAAAATATTTCGCCGCTTATAACTGTTATTCAACAAACCTCATTTAAGCCCCTTCGTTCAATCTCGGCTTTTTCGCTAAAACCTCGGCTTTTTTCAACTCTCCTATCCGACGGATAATTTCGGGCGGGGTTTTGTCCTTTATACAGCTTTCGTTGATTACGACCTTTTCGATGGTTTTGTCGTCGGGGATTTCGTACATAATATCGAGCATGATTTCCTCTAAGATAGAGCGGAGTCCGCGTGCGCCCGTCTTTAGCTCCTTTGCACGTTTTGCCACGGCGAGTACGGCGCAGTCGTCAAACTCTAATTTTACTCCGTCGATATGGAAAAGCTTGCGGTATTGCTTTGTGAGGGCGTTTTTAGGTTCGGTCAAAATCTTGACTAAAGCGTTTTCGTCCAAAGAATGCAAGCCGACCAATACGGGCATTCTCCCGACAAATTCGGGAATCAAGCCGAATTTTATGAGGTCGTCGGGTTGAAGCTCCTTTATGAGCGCGGCATAATCCGCGTCGGTTTCGCCCGCCGCGCTGACGACGCGCGAGCCGAAGCCCAGTCCCGCGTTTGTCTTTCTCTTACCTATAATCTTATCGATACCGACGAACGCGCCGCCGCAAATAAAGAGAATATTTGTCGTATCGACTTGGATACATTCTTGTTGAGGGTGCTTGCGCCCGCCTTGCGGAGGGACGTTGGCGACCGTGCTTTCCAAAATCTTTAGGAGGGCTTGCTGAACCCCCTCGCCGGATACGTCGCGTGTGATGGATACGTTTTCGGATTTTTTGGCAATCTTGTCGATTTCGTCGATATAGACGATACCGACCTCGGCGCGTTTAGTATCAAAGTTTGCGCTTTGGAGGAGTTTTAAAAGGATATTTTCAACGTCCTCGCCGACGTAACCCGCCTCCGTAAGCGTCGTCGCGTCCGCGACCGCAAACGGTACGTTGAGAATGTCCGCAAGAGTTTTTGCCAAAAGCGTCTTGCCGCAACCCGTAGGTCCAAGCATCAAGACGTTACTTTTTTCTAACTTTATATCGGGATCGTTGTCGTAACGAATCCGCTTGTAATGGTTGTACACAGCGACGGACAGAACGCGTTTTGCCTCGTCCTGTCCTACTATATAGTCGTCTAATTTCGCTCTGATTTCTTTTGGGGTGGGCAGCTTGTCCAAAATCGGATCTTCGGGAGTTTTGCTCGAATTGTCGACGATCACGTTGCACATCTTGACGCATTCGGCGCAAATATTATGCCCGCTCGGTCCCGCAATCATCATTTCGGTTTCGTCGTCCGTCTTTCCGCAAAAGGTGCAGAAGCTTTTTTTTATATTAGCCATTTATTTTCCCCGACCGCGTGCGTTTTGCATACGGTCTTTTATTATTCTTCGGAATTTGCGTCGTTAGTTTTTTTGCGGCTCTTAAACACCTTGTCAATCAAGCCGTATTCAAATGCCTCTTCCGCGCTCATGTAAAAATCTCTGTCCGTGTCCTTTGAAACCCTCTCGATATCTTGATCGGTGTTTTCCGCAAGTATACGGTTGAGCTGTTCTTTATGCTTTAATATCTGTTTCGCTTGGATCGCGATATCGCTCGCTTGCCCTTGCGCGCCGCCTAACGGCTGATGAATCATAATGACGCTGTTTGGGAGAGCGTAACGCTTGCCCTTTGTACCCGAACTCAAGAGAAACGCGCCCATGGACGCCGCCATACCCGTACACATAGTCGATACGTCGCAACGGATATATTGCATGGTGTCGTATATCGCAAGCCCCGCCGAAACGCTCCCGCCGGGGCTGTTGATGTAGATACTGATATCTTTATTCGGGTCTTTGCCTTCGAGATAAATGAGCTGAGCGACGACGATGTCCGCGCTGATATCGCTGATTTCTCCCGTTAAAAATATTATTCTGTCCTCTAAGAGGCGCGAATAAATATCGTAAGATCTTTCGCCTCTACCCGTCTGTTCTATTACCATAGGTATCAATGACATAGTATTTTACCTCGCAATGCTAAAATTTTATACCTTTTCACGCATAATATCCCCGTATATTTACTTGGAATACCGCGCTTTTTGTCTATTTTTCATGTATAGTATTCTATAAAACCAAAATGAACGCTTGATTTTACAAAATTTATTCAAACTT
>JAITOQ010000039.1 GCA_031289865.1 Clostridiales bacterium | reverse complement strand
CTCACCGTCTTTTTGAAGTGCGGCAAGCTGTAGTGTCTGAGCCACGGGAGGTGGTCAAAGCTGATGACCGTATCCAAAAGTCCCGTGTCGTCGCCGTGTATCGTGTAGGCGTTTTTTGCGTTCACGCCGCAGCATTCTCCCACAATCATCGTATCGTAGTTGTCCCAACTGTTTTCGGACAATTCGCGGATATAGGTCTGCCAATTTTTACCGATAGTGTAATTTTCGCCGTCGTTGTTTCCGTCGCCCTCAAAGGTCTTTGAAACATAGGTTATCACGTCGCATCTAAATCCGTCCGCTCCGAGCGCAAGCCAATAGTTACAGATATCCGCAACCTCCCGTCTCACGTTTTCATTGTCCCAATTTAGGTCGGGTTGTTTTTTACTGAAAAGGTGGAGAAAAAACTGTTCGGTCGTTTCGTCGTATTCCCACGCGCTCCCGCCGAAGCAAGCTCGCCAATCGTTGGGCGGTGACTTTTTGTCCGCGCCCGTTCCGTCGCGCCAAATATAGTAGCCGCGGTACGGATTGTCGCGGCTCTTGCGGCTCTCGACAAACCACGGGTGCTCATCGGAGGAATGATTGACGACGAGATCCATTACGAGCTTGATTCCTCTGTCGTGCATTCCCTTGACCATTTCTTTCCAATCGTCAAGCGTCCCAAATTCGTCCATGATATCCCGATAGTCGGAAATGTCGTAACCGTTGTCGTCGTTCGGCGATTTGTAGCACGGCGAAAGCCACACTGCGTCAATCCCAAGCCCCTTTAAGTAATCGAGCTTTGAGATGATCCCCTTTATATCGCCTATCCCGTCGCCGTCGCTGTCGCAAAAGCTGCGCGGATATATCTGATAAAATACAGCGTCCTTATACCAATATGTTTTCATTGCCGTCCTTTTTTCCTTGTTTTGGAATACAATCATTATAACATAAAACCCCGCTCAAAGCAAGGCTTATAACTTCGCACATTATTTTTATCGCGAATAATTATATTAAAAGACACCGAGGCTTTTCCGTATCACAATACGCATTCATAAAATAACTCCGCATACGGATTTCCGTTATAGTCCGAGGTCGGTACAAAGCCGTATTTTTGGAGTAAATGCCTTGACGCGGCGCGGTCTTTAGTCGTGTCGGCGCGGAGGATTTTGTAGCCGTTTTGCGCGGCGTAGAGATAGGCGGTTTTAAAGAGAGTTTCGCCGTAGCCCTTGCCTTGTTCGTTCGGCGAAACGTAAAGACGTTTCAGCTCAGCAACCGATTTTTCTTTGTCAAGAGCGCGAACCGCGACCGAACCGATTATTTCACCCTCCCGCATCAAACACCACAAAGCCGCATACCCTAAGGACACGCCGTCGATAATCCTCGCGTCGTCGCCTTTGTCATATTTGCCGTACTCCCAACCGAGTACCTCAAAACACTTTTTAATAAAATTTTCGTATTTTTCCGCCATGTCGGGCGTAAAGCTTAAAAGTTCTATCTTCATGTTTTTATTATAAAACAAAAAAGAGATAAAGTCAATATAAAAAGAAATATCCAACGGCATTTATCTCATAATACAACAAAAAATTACCGCGGCAAAAACCGATATGATTTTGCCGCGGCATTTTTGACACCTACTTGTTTCCGTATCCGTTGAGGAGTTGCATCCGTCAACTATTGTTCCGCTTAACTCTTTTTCTCGTCATTTTCGTCATTATTATCCGTATTCTCGTCCGTAACAACCTCTTTTTCGCCGTCTTTTGAGGAGAGCTGTTTAAAAATCTGATGCGAACCCGTCGCCGCAAGACCGCTTGCCGCTCCGACGAAGAGCGCGCTGTACACATTGTCCGCGACGTGGATTTCGGGGACGATATAAAAGGCGACGACGCCGAGTACCGCGCCCAAGACCGCCGCAATGATCGGGATCAAGCGAATCAAACTTGCTTTTCCGTTTACCGCGTACTTGTATAGTGCCATTGCGCCGTAGACGATTGCCGCAATTACGGGAATACAGGTTGCTTTTATGAGATAGTCCATTCCTTTCTCCTTGATCGGAATTTTCTTCCTTGTGAAACGGTCAAAACGCGTTTTTGTTCTTTTTTTTAGCCGCATTCTACCGTTCTTTACATTCTATGCAAAAGCACGGTTTTCGGCATTCTTTTTTTTAAGAGAAAAATAATTTATTTTTTATAGAGTATTCTATAAAAGCGCGTTTTATAGAATACTTCGCGTCGTAGAGTACTTCGCCGCATAGAATACTCTAAGTATCAATCACGACTTCCGCAAATTCGCGCAATGTTCCTTTGTTGTATCTGTGCTCGATACCGACCGACAAAACACCGCATTCGTGTGCGATTTTTAAAACGTGCGCCGAGTCCTCAAACAACAAAATCCCGTCGTTTTGTATCCGTGCGCCGACGTCGATATACTTGTTGATGTCGGACAACACGTCTTTTTTTGTGAGTTTGCCGTCGTGCGCCGTGAGCCGACGATTTTTTGGAAAGACATTCTCCAAGCCCCAATAAGCAATCAGCGTTTCTACTACGGACGATTCTTGCGCGGTCAACAACGCTTTCGGGATATCCGCATACTCCTCTAAAATCCGTGAAAAATACGGAAAGGGTTTTAAGCATGTTTCCCGTGCGAGTGAAAGATAGACCCCTATCCGCTCCTTTAAAAATTGTTCGGGTTCTATCATCGCCGCGGGAAAATCAACCTTGATTTTTTTGTAAATCTCCGTTTCGGGATTTCCGATGTACGTCCCGATATGTGCGTCGTCCAACACTATCCCTTGACGGGCGAGCAATAAATTGTATGCCGCCCAATGGAGCGGCTCCGTGTCGGCAATCGTTCCGTCCAAATCAAAAATCAAGAGCTTTTTATCGGTGATCAAGTTGTTGAGAATTTCCATAATATATACCTCTACTTTTCGCTCGTATAATTCATTCCGCAGTGTATAAAATAATTTTTTAATATAGTATAACTTATAATTTGACTTTTTGCAATTTTTTCTCTATAATTTAATGAGAAAGATTTTTTAACATTTCAAAAGGAGTTTTTTATGGTCGGTCAAATTATACTTTATACCCTACTTGGCTTACTGCTTTTATTTCTCATCGTCACGATAACACGCACGGTTTTGACAAAGCCGCGTGCGGACGCGGTTACGCCGCTCAAGCCTTACGGGCTTGACAAGGACAAAATCGCCGCGCATTTATCGGGAGCGGTGAAGATTCCTACGGTTTCGATGGTTGACTCC
>JAITOQ010000033.1 GCA_031289865.1 Clostridiales bacterium | reverse complement strand
CAAAACGCCTCAAAAGTGCGTTCAGCAAACGGCTTGCTTTCATTTATCCTTGCTCGCCTTGCTTCGGCTTTGTTGTTTTAACTTGCAATTCGCATTAATAGGTAATAAGTGCGGATAATAAGAGGTGGGATTCGGAGAAATCGTTTGAGATTCTTCGCTTTTACGGGACGATGAAGGCATCGTCCCCTACAATTAAAGTGTTTTAGTTATCGTACGGCTTGCCGTTTGAGATTCTTCGCTGTGCTCAGAATGACACCCGCTATTTATGTGTAATAAAAAAAATACCGTATTGACAAAACGCGCCGCATGTGTTAAAATAATACTAACGGATTATTTTTGTGTCATTTTTTGCGATTTGATATGTGTCATTATGATATGTGTCATTTCTTGCGATTTGATATGAGTCGTTTTGCGATTTGACGCGGGATATTCCGAGAGGGGGGTAACTTTTTTATGCAAGAAGACGCACAGCCTACGGCACAGTCTACCGCACAGCCTACGGACAAGCTGTCAAATCGAAATCTTTGGGGATTTTCGTTGGGCGGGATCGGACGGGATATGGCTTACATGCTGTTTAACTCGTATCTTTTGACCTTTACCATGCTCACGAGGTCGCTCACAAACGAGCAATTCGCCGCAATCAGTATCATCATTGTGGTCAGCCGCATATTTGACGCGATCAACGACCCCGTTATGGGCATGATCGTCGAAAACACGCGCTCAAAATTCGGAAAATTTAAGCCGTGGATAATGGCGGGCGCGGTAGGGACGTCTATCGTTATAATTTCGATTTTTTCGACAAGTCTTGACGGGTGGTCTTTCGTCGTGTTTTTTGCGGTGATATACATACTGTTTAGCGTCACATTCACCATGAACGATATCTCTTATTGGTCGATGATTCCCGCGCTTTCGCGCAACGAAAACGACCGAAACAAATTGACCTCGCTCACGGCCTTGTGCGCGGGTGTCGGAATGGGAATTGTCGGGATTGCCGTCCCCGTCTTTACGGTGGGAAGGTGGGAGATAGGCGGAAGCAATGTGATCGCATACAAGGCAATCGCAATTTTAACGGGTATCATATTTATCGGCTGCCAGCTCATGACGACTTTGGTCGTCAAGGAGCCGCGCTTTGTCCCCGACGGCGAACGCAAAAATCTCAACTTAAAAAAGATGATTCAAGTCATAAGAAATAACGATCAAGTGTTATGGGTCGCGCTCATGTCGCTGATGTATAACGTCGGAATGTTGTTTGCGACCATGCAGTCCTACTATTTGTATTTTGAATTCGGCTACGACGGCGTACTAACGACGGCGTTCGGAGTTTTTTCCACGATAGCCGGCATGGCGGTCAACGTCTTTTTTACCAAGCTTTCCAAAAAATACGGCAAAAAGAATCTCATGAAGAAAGCGATAGTCTGTATCACGGTCGGCTATATCCTCTTGTGTATTTTCGGTCTATCGGTTCCCGCGGGGATCGGTCTCATCTACCAAACAATCGGTCTGAAGTTTATTTTGATGGCAATAGCGTACTTTTTTGTCGGATACGGACAGAGCTCGTTTTATCTCGTCACTATCGTCACTTTTGCAAACGCCGTCGAGTATAACGAATGGAAAACGGGCGAACGCTACGAAAGCGTCATCTTTACCCTCCGTCCGCTAATCGCTAAGCTCGGCTCCGCGCTGTTACAGTTGGTCGTCATGATCGTCTGTCTCGCCATCGGTATTTTAAAATACACCAATCAAATAGCGGATTATGAAAATGCGGCGGCGATGAAGACCATCACGGAAAGCGACAAATTATCGTTAATCGATAAGGTTATACTATCGGTCACAAGCGGCGAAAAAACCGCCTTGATACTCTGCATGACGATTATCCCTATCGTCTTAATGGGAGTAGGGTATATCGTCTATAAAAAGAAAATCGTCATCGACGAGGATTTTTACGCCAAAATGGTCAAGGAGATTGCGGAACGAAAGGCGGGAGTTTAACGGTTAAAATAACTCCGAACCGTTCTTTTCGCAATGCCCGATAAGGTATAGAAGTACGGAGGTGGGAATGCGTAAAATCGGCGTACCGCCCGATGTGGTTTGTATTCCGTAATCGTCTATGCGTTTGGTCATGACAAAGGCGGCGTCCGCGTCTGCCGCAAGCGCGGCAAGCTCCGAATTGTCAGTCAATTTAGCTTGATTGCGGTATTTTGCCTCGATGAGGAATTTTTTGCCGTTTAGAGTGCTGACGACGATATCGATTTCTTTGTTTCGGTCACCGCCGCGATAATAGCCGACGGTCGCGGATTGCTTTTCAAAAAAAGAATAGACGTGCTTATACACCGTCGTTTCTGCAATCTTGCCCATTTCGGTGGGGTCGGTGACCGCGTCGTCCATGAGTACGGCTGAGCGAATCGCGCTGTCTGCAATATAGATTTTGGGACTTGATTTTAAGACCGTGCGATTACCGAGGGACACGGGTTTACTTATATAGATAAGATTTGCACTCTCTAAATAGCGCAGATAGTTCTCTGCAGTAGGACGTGAAACCCCGTTTAATTCCTTGCACATCGATTCAATTGATACGATATCGGAAGTGATATTACAAATATAGAGAAATATCCGTTCGAGGTCGGCAAGATTTCGTATCTCATAGATTTCGGGAATATCTCTCTTTAAGACCTTGTCTATAATGTCCTCGCGGATTGTCTTTGAGGCTCTCAAGTCGTTGCTTGCAACGGCAAGTTCCGGAAAGCCGCCTATAAGCAGATAGCGGTTTAGATGATTTTGAACCGCGGAGATTTTGAGAATCACCTCCGACTGTTGTTGCCGCGTCATAGACAAAAGAGAGGTCGGGCGCAAGTCGGTCGGCAAAGAAATCCCCTTGTTTATACCGAGGAGCGAACAGTATTCATAAAAAGACAGAGTAGGAATTTTTAGGTTTGCAAAACGACCGACGCCGCTTTCCGACGCGCCCTTATTGAGAGCCGCGCTTGCAGAACCCGTCGCTATAATGCGCGTTTCGGGTTGCATATCGTGGAGCGACTTGATCCAATTTTCCCAACCCTTTTCATGCTGAATCTCGTCGAGAAAATAGTAACAGTCTTGTGCGGCGCAGACGTTTTCGTGATAAAGCTCCAAAATCTCCGAAAGCCCCGCAACCTTTAAAATCGGGTGGTCAAGAGAAAAAAACACGATGCGGTTCGGCGCAATGCCGCTCTTTAGAAGCGTGTCGATCATTTGGTATTGAATTGTAGTCTTGCCGACACGCCGTGCGCCGAGCAAAACCACCGCCCGCTTCATTTCGGTGTCGCGGAGCCGCTCCATAGCGTCGTAATAGCCGAACCGATGATAGCCCTTCGCAAATATTTCGTTTACCGTGCCGTTGCTCCACCAAGGATTAAATGCGCGTAAAACCCTGTATGTGTTTTCTTTGGTGTATTCCATGTCATATCACCTCCGCATGGATATTATGATAATATTATAACCCTATTTTAGAATATTGTCAAGAATATTCTAAATATACTTTAAGATATTCGGCAAAATATTCTAAATATACTTTAAGATATTCCGCGAAAAGTTCCAAGTATACGTTAAGATATTCTGCAAAATATTCTAAATATACTTTAAGATATTCCGCGAAAAGTTCCAAGTATACTTTAAGATAAAAAAAATTTAAAAAATTTTCCGAAAGATATTGAAACTCCTTTGAAGATGTGATATAATATAAGATAAGAAAAGCGGTTCGCTTTTTTACCGATATAAAAAAATAAGTGAGGTATGTCCGTAATGAAGAAAAAAGAGTTGGCGGAGATTAAAGCCGCAGAAAGAGCTGAAGCCGAAAGACAAGAAGCGGAAGCCGAATCGCAATTCCTCGGAGACGCTATACGCTTTCGTGCGGCGTCAAAGGAAACCGTGAGAGTAGCAAAAGAGGCGACGGGCGCGTATGACGGCGGACGGGTCTTTGTACAGATACGCGGAGAGGTTGCGTTAAACGGTATGGACAACAGCGGCAAACCGAGAGGAATGGCGTGCGTTTATTACCGCGAAAGCTAAACGCATCATATCGATATGCCTTTTATAGCATCGATTGCGAAACGGACAAAATTTAAAAACAAACATATAAGGTGTGATTGATTATGAGTTCTATGAAAACAAAACGAACCCTAAAAGTAATTTTAATTTCTATACTCGCTCTTGCGGTCGTTTGCGGCGCAAGTGTTTACGGGATTTTGCGATTTGCCGTTCCTAAGAGTTTTATGCTGTCCGTTACGGAAAAAAACCTTTTGGAGGAGGCAAAATTCAGCTATGAGGGCAACTACAAAGCCCCTAACGATTGGTTTAAGAAGCGCGGACTTTATTGGCAAAAGACCATAAAAAACAATACCGCGGGCTTTGAAGCCGTTTGGGACAAAGAGGTTGTATTTAACACGGTCTATTTTGAGGAGGATACCGACGGCGTCGTCCTTTTTCGCATGTATGCAAAGACAAACAGCGCGGACGAACCGTGGAAATTGATATACGAGCAAGACCGTATCGGCGCGCAAGATATCTGTTATACCGAAACCGTCGCGACAACCGCGCTCCGCGTGGAGATTCTCGAAACAAATTCCGTCGTCAAGCTCGATATGATGGCGGTCTACAATCTCCCTAAAAAGGATACGACCGGTTTTAAGGTTTCGCAATATCTCCGAATGGACAATACCGATATTATCGACAAGCTCGGCGACAGCGGCTTTTCGGGATACTACGACGTGGTGACCGACGTCATCATTTTTGAGATGTTGTATGTCGACGAATCAGGCGACCTCAGACCGTACGGCGGCGGTATAGAAGAGAATTTTGACGCAAATTTTGCCGCGCTCAAGACTATCATCGGAGTACGCAACGTGCGTATTTGGGCGACGGTCATGTTTGACCAATACACGACGGGCGCGGACGGCGTGAGGGCAAAGGACCTCGACAAAACCACCGCGCTGTTAAATTCGAAGCGCGACCACATAAACGCATCGATAAAAGCGTTTGTGGATAAATACGGGTTTTACGGGATAGATTACGATTGGGAATATCCTCAAAAGAAAGCGCATTGGAAGGCCTACGAGCAAATAATTTCCGACACCGCAAAATATACAAAGGTTTCCGTCGCTATCTCGCCGTGGCATTTTGACGCGTCAAAGGAAACCATAGCAAAGATAGAACATTTTAACGTAATGTGTTACGACCTTTTTGACAGCAGAATGCACCACAGTACGACAGCGGAGGCGGCTTTTGCCGCGATCGGAAACGTCGTCAACAAGCTCAAAATCCCGCGTGAAAAAATTCTTTTCGGTATTCCGACCTACGGACGCGCCACCAACGGCTCTGCAAATTCATGGCCGTTTTACGGCGAAACCGTACAAGAAATCGACGGAGAATTCGTCGGCTCGCTGGGGAAGTGGAGCAATAAAATCCAAACATTTACCTACAAGGAGGGCGGTATGGAAAAAAGCTGTGCGGGCTACCTAAACGGCTACGCTATCGTCCGTGACAAGACCCTCTTCGCCCTCTATGCGGATATCGGAGGAGTCATGATTTTCCGCGCAAAATGCGATTCAAGCTATGATTATGAATATTCGCTCCATCGGGCGATTAAAAATACGTTAGATGAGTTTAGTAAGTGAATTACAAGCAAATGATTTCAATAAAACTTTGATATAGCAATTAAAAAGCGGCGGTTTGAAAATTTATCAAACCGCCGTTTGCTATGTTGTTCAATCGTTTGAGATTCTTCGCGTTCGCTCAGAATGACACCTACTTATTATTTGGAGCGCAGCGACCCTTACTTATTACTTGTTACCTATTACTTATTACTTAAAAACGCTGTTGCAACAAGTCCTTGATTGCCCGTCCTCTGTGGCTGACCGAATTTTTTTCGGCGGGAGACGCCGTTGCAAAGGATTTTTTTAAGTCGTACGAATAGAAGTAGGGGTCGTAGCCAAAGCCTAAAACACCCGACGGTGCGGAGAGGATTTCGCCCTCGGTCGTACCCGTGCCGACGAGATATTTTCCGTTAAACAAGAGGACGACTCGGCACTCAAACCGCGCACGGCGGTCTTTGACGCCCTCAAGACGCATCATGAGTTTTGCATTGTTGTCCGCGTCGGTCGAATTTTCGCCCGCATAACGCGCAGAGCGAATACCGGGTTCGCCGCCTAAAGCCTCCACGACTAAGCCCGAATCGTCCGCGAGGACGGGGAGATCGGTGAGCGCGGAAAAGGCGCGTGCTTTAATTAAAGCGTTTTCCGTAAAGGTCGCGCCGTTCTCGTCGGGAGAAAGGTCGATCTTTTTTTCTTTTAAAGTATAGATTCGCCCGAACCTATCGGAAAGCATTGCGCGGATTTCGTCCGCCTTGTGTGAATTGTTGGTCGCGAGAAGTAAATCCATAAAAACCTTATATTCTTAATTTTCCGTTCTGTTTTTGTACACCGCCTCGATCAAGAGGTCGATACGGTAGGTGATTACGCTGTGGTCAAATCGGTATTTTTGCGTGCCGTCAAAAGCGTACAGCTCCAACCCGTGAGTGTCGTACGAAAGACTGACTAAGGTGTTTGCGGGATAAAAGATTTCCGCGTATTTTGTACGGTAGTCCGCATTCTCTGTGACGAAGCTTTCGGTGCGGTAGGTGATACCGCCGCGGTCTATCGTAAAAGTCCCGTCGGCAAGCTTTTCATAGCCGTGCTTTAAGTCGTCCTCAAGGAGCAGCTCGGTTTTTATCTCGTAGCGGAATGCGGGGGAGAGTATGTCTTTCTCTATCTCCGCTTTTTCAAAGGCGACCCATTGATCGATACGCGTGAAAGCCGCGCCGCCGCCTTTGACGACGGCTAAGTCGGTTTTTTTGACCTTGCCGCTGTTTTTAGCCGCCTCGACGTCGGTTTCGTTGACGTCATAGCCGCCTTTGATCACTTCTAAGCGTCCGTTTGTTCCGACGTTTGCGCGGAAACCGCATTTTTTGCAAAACACCGAATGAGAATCCGAAGCCATATCGGTTCGGCTTTTGCATGCGGGACAGATAAATAACATGCGATAGATATTCTTTGCGGGCGACGAGGTCAAAAACTTGATACGGTTATCGAGTTGATAATCGTATTCGTTAAAGGTAAAAGCCCCGACGACTCTTTGATAAATGTCGTTACCGGTTAGATTTTCGACCTCGCTTTTTGTGAGGAGGAGTCCGATTTCGGTGGTCATTTTTCCGAACCGCAAGCTTTTTGCCCATCGCGGAAAGGTGAGATAGGAGCCTTGCGGCTTGACGAATAGGACGGGCAGCCCTATCCATTTTATCAGCTTTGCGGCGGCGGGGGTGATATAGCTGTTTTTTCCGTCGGGGGTAGAGCGTCCCTCCGGGCATAGCAAAAGGTTGTTGCCCGCATCCGCGGCGTTTTTCATGAGGCGCATAGCGGGTAGGTCGGCGACAAACTGTTTTTTGGGAATCGCGCCGTGAAGACGGAGGAGCGGACCAGTAAATTTACCGAAATAAAGCTTTTTTGCGGCGACGACGACGCATTTCATCGGTCGTATAGCCGCGCTTGCGTGAAAAATATCCAAACCCGATCCGTGAGTACACAGTATCAAGTACCGCTGTGTAGTATCGATCGGGGTTTTTTTGACGATTTTATTCCTAAAAATCAGCTTGACCAAGCCCGTCATAAACGACATAAGCGCGTCGACAAAAAAGGTCTTTAGCTTGCTTTTTTTAGGGTGTTCGGGAGGTGTTTTATTCTTCATTTCTGTATCCTTTTTATTCGGGTTGAAAACAATTCCATTTTTGAATTACGCTATATTATATATCAAAAATACGGTTATGTCAAGACATGTCTTAAAAATAATGCAAAATGCAGAATTCAGAATACAAAATTGCGGATTTTAAAACCGGTGTCATTCTGAGCAAAGCGAAGAATCTAAAACGATTTCCCCGAATTACATCTCTAATTATCCTCAATTCTGCATTCTGCATTCCGCATTCCGCATTAAAAAAGCAGCTGCAATGCGGATAAAAAAGCATGTGTTTAAATTCTAAAGAAAAAATGATAAAAAACAACAAATATTTTTTTCTAAACATATATACATTTCGGGTGTTTTATGATATAATTTTCATATATTATTGTGGAAGTGAAATTTTGAGTATTCATTTCCGAAAAAACAACGGTTTAAATGTCCTTAGGAGGTTTTTTGTTATGTTTGGATTTAACGGTACCGACAAGGTTTTTGAGAAGCTGACCAACAGCGGCGCGTTTTTGACCGCGGGAAAAACGCCGAACGTCATGACTATCAGTTGGGCGATGACGGGCGTATTGTGGGGGCAAAAGGTGCTTTTGGTTCCCGTGCGAGAATCGCGCTATACAAAGGTAAAAATAGACGCGTCAAACGAATTTACCGTCAGCGTGCCGTTTGACAGGTTGGGAAAGGAGCTTGCTTATTGCGGCTCGCACAGCGGCAGAAGCTGTAACAAATTTCACGAAACAGACCTCATGCCCGTCAAAGCCAAAGAGGTGGATACCTCGGTTATCCACGGGTGCGATTATTATTTTGAATGCACGGTTCTTGCAAAAATTCCCCTTACCGACGAGATTGCCGCGCAAGTACTTACTATGTATCCCAAAAAAGACTTTCACACGCTCTATATCGGGAAGGTTGTGGCGGAATACGCTAAATAAACGACGGCGGATAGCTTTTAAAGTTGAGAGTTGAAAAGTGTGGAATAAAAAAGAAGTCGCCGTCTTTCCGCTACGACAAAAAAGCCGTTGTCATTCTGAACGGAGTGAAGAATCCGAAACGATTTCTCCGAATATAATTTAATCGGATTCCGAATTTATGTTTTAGCGGTTGTACAGCCAACGTTTTAGATTCTTCGCTATGCTCGGAATGACACTTGCTTTTTATCGGAGCGAAGCGACCCTTACTTTTCAACTCTCAACTTTCAACTCTCAACTCTCAACTTTCTTTATCTTCATTCTCAAACACCCTCGGACACCGATATTCTATATAGGATTCGGTTTTTCTTTTTTGAAAAGGCGGTGGAGCGGTCGGGGGTGTGCGGTCGGCAAAAAATAGACTCTCGTGCGTTTTGTTTTTTTGCCGTTTTTCACGGGCGGCGGCGCGGCGGGCGAGCTTTTCGGCGCGGCGGGCTTCGCGAAAGCCGCGAAGCTCGAGATCCTTTAGATACTTGAGATATTCATCCTCGGTCTTTTCTTGACGGCGGCGGTAGAGCTTTTTGCCGACGCGGTTGACGACGGCGGCTACACTGACAAGCGTCCAAAAAACGAAACCGACGGCGTACAGCTTGGTCTTCAGATCCCAAAAAACGGGAACGAAACCGAAAAATATCCACAGCACGACGCCGAACAGCACATAAAAGAACAGATAAAAAAAGCCCGCGTAAAGGGTGCGGATAAACAATCGGAACATTCCCTTAAAGACTGTAAAGAGCAGTCTGAAAGTGACGGTATAGAGGACGGCGCGCATTGCGTCGCGCAGCTTTTCAAAGATTTTCATGATATAACTAATTATAACCGCGAAATTTATAATTTAAATGCCGTTTTTAATTGCTTATTCTCGGAATTTATTATAAAATAGTAGGGACGGAAAAAAAGGCGCGTTTAAAACGTTTTTTTTAAGTCGGTTTAAAAAAAATAAAAAACGGGATATTTTTAATTATGGCAAAAAAATGGTACACCTATCTCACTCCCGCTAAAAGCGAGAAACTTCCTCCAAACACGGTAATTCCTCCAGAAACCCTAAAGAAGGGTAGAATCCGCCGTCTTTCGGACTTAATCTTTATCGAATTCTCTTCGATTTTTCGGAGCAACTTGCTTGTGTTTGCGGGCTTTCTGCCCTTTATCGTCTTTGCGTTTTTTCTCGCGGGAAAAGCCAACGCGATGCAAGGGAGCTTTTCGTACGTCGCGAACACGGGCTTTCAGTATCCGCTCATTACGGTAAGCGACAACGTCGGCAAGGTGATAGCCTTTGTCGCCGAATTAAAAAGCAACCTAATATACGCGGCTTTGCTTTTGTTGATACCGGGACCGCTCTTTGCGGGCGTGTTTTACACATCGAGGCTTACGCTTTGGGGGCATAGCGGAATCAAGGTCTTTTCGGTCTTTTTTGAGGGCGTTAAAAAACATTGGTGGAAATACGCCGTCGTCTACACCGTCTTTTGCGCACTCATATACGGCGCGTCTTACTATGTCGTTAGCTTGTTTGGGGCGACCTTGACGGGGAGCGCGGGCGCGGGATATTGGGTCGGGCTTGTGGCGATAGTTCTCGTCCTCCTCATAGCCTTTGCATATATGATGAACGTCTTTGCGATGATACCCGTGTATTCTCTGCCGTTTAAGGATATCTTAAAAAACAGCGGCTTATTGCTTGTGGGATTGGGACTGTTCCAAATCCCTTTAGCGCTCTTGTCCTCGCTCCCCGTTTTGGTTATATTGTCGGGCAGCGCGTCCGTGATAGTCATAGTCTTTGCGGCGTTTGAGA
>JAITOQ010000024.1 GCA_031289865.1 Clostridiales bacterium | reverse complement strand
TTGTTCAAACGGATTTCCTAACATTATGTTCTTTCTTCATGACGCGCGGCATTCTCCAAAACACCGTTTTTTCGGCGGATCTATACCGCGCTTATGCGCAGCTCCTCCCTCTCGTATTTTATCACCGCGATCCTATAATACGCGCCGCCGTCGAGAGCGGCGTCGAGCGCGCGGAAATTGCTTCCGTGTGTTTCAAACATTGCTACGTTTTCATTTTGCTCCTTGAGTTTTTCGACTACCGTTTTCATCATCTCATTTAATACGTTCATATTTTCACCCTTCTTTCAGATATAAATTTACGGCCGTTTTTTTCGCCGCATGAACATTATACACCCAAAAAAAGCGAACTTGTCCTTTTATTTTTACATTTCACGCAAAAAAAAACGGAGATTTATTGCTATTTTGTCGAAAAATAGTGGAAGCGTATAAAAAGCCCGAAATCCTGCCGAATACGGCGAAAAATGACGCGTTCGTGTAGGCAGTGTGTCGGATTTTGGGCGAATTTTTAGTCGTATTTGTCTTTTTCGCTCTTTTTTCGGAACTCCAATTTTATCGGCGTTCCCGAAAAATCAATCGCGGCACGCAAGGAATTTTCGAGATATCTATGATACGAAAAGTGAACAAGCTCCGTATCGTTGACAAAAAAGACAAAGATCGGCGGTGAAACCATGGCTTGTGTCGCAAAATATATCTTTAACCTTCTCCCGTTTTTGGACGGCGGCTCGTTGACCGAAACCGCTTCGCGGATAACGTCGTTTAGGACGCCCGTCGTCACGCGTTTTTTTGCGTTTTCGTAGGCGCGGAGCAATTCGCTCATGACATTTTTCATTCTCTGTCCGTTTAATGCCGAAACATAGATAGGCAGAAAATAGTCCATAAACTTTAAATCCTCTTTGAGTTTTGCGTTGAATTTATGGATCGTGTAAGCGTCCTTTTCAATCTTGTCCCATTTATTCATGAGTATGACGGAGGGTTTTCCGTTTTCGTGAACGTATCCCGCAAGGCGCACATCTTGCTCCGTGATCTCCTCCGCGGCGTCGATGACTATCAAGACGATATCCGCACGTCTGACCGCTTCGAGAGCGCGGAGAACGCTGTAATATTCCACATCCTCGTCCACGTTCTTTTTTTTGCGGATTCCCGCCGTATCAACCAAAGTAAACTTCTCGCCGCGGTAGGTAAAATCCGTATCTATAGCGTCGCGTGTCGTCCCCGCAATATCACTAACAATCACTCTTTCGTAGCCTAAAAGGCGGTTTACGACGGAGCTTTTTCCCGCGTTCGGGCGACCGATGACCGCGATTTTTATACGATCCTCCGCTTCGGTTTCGGGAATTTTTTCCTTTAAAAGTCCCGTAACCTCGTCTAAGAGGTCGCCGATTCCCTTGCCTTGTTCCGCGGAAATCGAGATAGGATTACCGAGTCCGAGGTCAAAAAAATCGAAAACCACGGGTTCGTTCTCCTTGTTGTCAACCTTGTTGACCGCAAGAAGATACGGTTTTTTTGAGCGGCGGACAAAGTCCGCCACCTCGTAATCTTCGGGCAAAATCCCGCTTTTTCCGTCCGCTAAAAAAAGGATCAGATCCGCGCTTCTGACGGCAAATTCGGCTTGACGGCGAATGTGCGACCACATCTCGTCGTTTGACTTCATCTCAAGCCCGCCCGTATCGATCATGGTGAAATTATAGCCGCACCATTCCACGTCGGTATACAGTCTGTCACGCGTCACGCCGGGCAAATCCTCGACGATTGCGATGCGCCGTCCCGCGATCCTATTAAAAAGCGTGGACTTTCCGACATTCGGACGTCCTATCGCCGCTACAAGTGGTTTCATTTTTTATAATCCTTTGCTTTTTTGTTTATTTATTGCCGACGTTTTAGATTCTTCGTAGCTCAGAATGACAACGGCTTTATTTGTTATCCGCAATTCTGCATTCTGTATTTTGCATTCTGCATTAAAAAAGCATTATTTATTTTGCATATTCTGTATTTAGTTTGCGCTATCCATAACGATAGGCATAATCATTGGGTTTTGTTTGTACTTATTGAAAATATATTTTCTTAACGTCTTTTTTATGATGGTTTTGATGACCGCAATATCGTCGCATTTGTCAAAATCAAAGCCGTAAAACGCGTTTTTGATGACGTCTCGCATTTCGGCGGCAAAGCCGTCAAAGGTGTGAAAACCGCGTGTAATTACGTCCACGTTTGCAAAAAAGTCCTCCTCGCTCCCCGGTGATAAGGTCAAAAGGTTGAGGATAATGATGATAAAGCCGTCCTCCGCAAGGTGCTGTCTGTCCTTTAAAACAAGGCTGTCCATATCGCCCGTGACATAACCGTCCACATAGATATTTCCCGCTTGTACGCTTGGACCCGCTTTCATTTCGTTCCGCTGAATGATGACCGTAGAGCCCGATTCGGGAACAAAGATATTCTCCTTCGGTATTCCTAAGGATTGCGCCATAAAGCTGTGCTTTTTTAAGTGTCTGTACTCGCCGTGAACGGGAATAAAATACTTCGGTTTTATGAGCGACAGCATGAGCTTCAGCTCCTCCGTATACGCGTGTCCCGACGCGTGAACCTCGTGGAGCGCTTCATAAACCACGTCCGCGCCCAACCGATAAAGGTTGTTTACCACGGTTAAAACCATTTTTTCGTTACCCGGGATAGGCGACGAGGACAAGACCACCATGTCCTTAGGTCCTACCGTCACCTTGTCAAAATCTCCCGTGGACATGCGTGACAGCGCGCTCATCGGCTCGCCTTGACCGCCCGTACAGACAATCACGGTCTTTTCATGCGCACAATGCTTGATTTTTTCAAGCTCGACTATATCGGTATGCTGAAATTTCAGTTCTCCGATTTTGAAAGCCATTTCCGCAATGTTTATCATGCTCCTACCCGAAAAGACCACCTTTCTGTCGTACTTGACCGCAAGGTCTATGATCTGTTGGATTCGGTAAATATTCGAGGCAAAAGTCGCGATAATCAATCGCTTATTCATGTTTTCCGAAAAGATATAGTCGAGAGATTGCCCGACGTTTCTTTCGCTCATCGAATGTCCTTCGCGCTCTACGTTTGTACTCTCGCCGAGCATGAGCGTCACCCCGCGGTTGCCAAGATCGGCAAGCCGTCCGAGGTCGGTCATCTTTCCGTCTATCGGCGTATAATCAAACTTGTAGTCGCCCGTATGGAATATCATTCCTATAGGGGTTTCGATAGCTAAGTGACACGCGCCCGCAATGGAATGCGTCGCCTTTATAAACTCGATTTTAAAGTTTCCGAGGTGAATTACATCCCCCTCCGTCACGACGTTTAAGCCGTTGTCCGCAATCTTGTTTTCTTTAAATTTGTGCTGACAGAGCGCGATCGTCAAGCGCGTCCCGTAGACGGGCAAGGTCGGAATTTCCTTGATCAAATACGGTAACGAACCGATGTGATCCTCGTGTCCGTGGGTCAAAACCACTCCGCGAATTTTGTCGCGGTTTGATTTTAGGTAGCTGATATCGGGAATGATATAATCTATACCGGGCATGTTGTAACTCGGAAAGGACATTCCCGCGTCGATAATAATGATATCGTTGCTGTATTCTATGGCGGTCATGTTTTTTCCGATTTCTCCGATACCGCCCAAAAATACGATTTTAAAAGTTTTTGCCATGTGTTCTTTGTTTCCTCTTCTTTATAAATTTATTTCACTTTTTGCCTTTTTTCGCACGCAAATTAACGAGTGCGAAAAAAGACAAAGACTGTTTTTCTTTGCATAGTATTCCAAAATAAGGCGTTTTATAGAATACTTTTTGTGTGATTTCGACTTTTTTGCCGTAAAGTATTCTATTTAACGCCTTATTTTAGAATACTCAATCTGATTTTATAGCACGAGCGAAGCCGCGCCCAAAATTCCCGCGTCATTTGTCAAGGACGCTTTTTGTACCGCTACCCGCGGATTTCCGTTTTTCATACCGAATAGGTGTTCGTCCATAAAGCCCTGAAGCGGCGCGATAAAAGCGTCCCCCTCGTTGGACATGCCGCCGCCTATCAGTATCACGTCGGGACGAAAGATATTCGCGATATTGACAAGCCCCTCTCCGACGTATTGAATGTATCTTGCGACCACTTTTTTTGCGGTCGGATCGTCCTCTTTCGCCGCCAAAAACGCGGTTCTGCCGCTCACCTTGCCGCGCTCCGATACGACTTTTGTCATGAGGCTTTCGGGATGCTTTTTCATAGCCGCTTTTGTTTGCCTAACGAGCGCGGTCGCGGAGGCATAGACCTCAAAACAGCCGCGCCGTCCGCATGTGCATTTCGGCCCGTCGAGACGTATGACGGTGTGACCGCCCTCCGCGCCCGCGGAGCCGTTGCCCTCAAAGAGCTTTCCGTCTATGATGATTCCCGTCCCTACTCCCGTACCAAAGGTCATAAAGACCAAGTTTTTGTATTCCTTAGCCTCTCCGAACCGATACTCTCCGAGAGCGGCGGCGTTTGCGTCGTTGTTGATATAGACGGGGGTGTCCGCATAGTATTTTTTTAGCTCCGAGACAATCGGCACGTCGATAAAATTGATATTGTTGGAATAGACGATGACCCCCCTTTTGGAATCGATAGTCCCTGGAATACCCATACCGATACCGAGGATTTTTTCGATACCGATACCCGCGCTCTTTAACAATACGTCTATGAGGTGCGCAATATCCGCGATAATCTCCGCATAGTCGGCTTTCGCCTTTGTTTCCACGCTTGCCCTATGTAAAATCTTTCCGTTTCTGTCGACAATCCCGCCTTTGACGCTCATGCCGCCTATGTCGATACCGATAATCATAACATTTCCTCCGAATTTATGTTTTGGTTGTTGTCCCGTTGACGTTTTATTTCAATGCAGAATGCAGAATTGCGGATTATTAAAGTCGGTGTCATTCTGAACGAAGTGAAGAATCTCAAACGATTTCTCCGAATCACCACTAATAATATCCGATTTTTATTTTAGTTATTATACCGCCAACATTTTAGATTCTTCGCAAGCTCAGAATGACACCTATTTTTTAAAAAAAATCCGCAACTCTCACTCTCAACCTTCAACTCTCAACTTTCCGCTATCTAAGCATTGTTGCCAAAAATTCCGTTTTTCCCTCAACCGTGACTTCAAACTCCGCGGGCAAAAAAACCGATTGTCCTTTACTAAACGAAACCTTTCCTCCGTCATAGAGAAGCTCCGCCGCGCCGCCTATCGAGGTGATACACAGAAAGGAGTCGCGGTTAAAGAGCGGACATGTCCCGTCGGTAGAATAAGCCTCGGTGTAGAAGTATTTGTCGTCGGCGACTACCTTCTTTTTGTAGCCTCCGAAATCGACATAAGGGTATGCGGCGGCAAACGCGGTCTTTTTTTTGTAGTTCATGACGCGAAGTGCTTTTTCGACGTGCAATTCACGCGGTTTTCCGTCCTTTCCCACGCGCCCAAAATCATAGACGCGGTAGGTTAGGTTTGAGTTTTGCTGAATCTCCGCAAGGGTAATCCCGCGCCCGATAGCGTGAACCGTACCCGCCGAAACAAAGTAGGCCTCGCCCGCCGTGACGGGAACAAAATTTAAAATCTCCGTCAGAGTGTTGTTTGCGATGCGTTCCGCGACCTCGTTTCTGTCGGTATTCTTGTTGAATCCAAGGTATAGTCCCGCGCCCTCTTCCGCTTCTAAAATATACCAAACTTCGGTTTTTCCGAAGCTGTTTTCGTTGATGAGCGCGTACGCGTCGGACGGGTGAACCTGTACGGAGAGATTGTCGCGCGAATCGATCAGCTTTATAAGGGTCGGAAACTTGGAAAACGAACGGCATTTTGCTCCCGCAAAATCCGAATGAAACTCCAAAACCTCCAATAGGGTTTGCCCCGCAAACGCGCCGTTTGTGACGCGGGACAGCGCGTCGGGAAAGAGCGAAAGCTCCCACGACTCCGCAATCACATCAAGCTCGCTCAATTTGCCCCATTCACGCTTTAGCTTGTCGCCGCCCCAAAGATAATCTTTAAAAACCGCCTCTAATACCAAAGGATACCTATCCATAAACCGAAAACCGCCCATAACCCCATTTTATATATACTATATTATACTATAAACGGCATTTTTATACAAGCGTATTTTAAAGAAAAAAAATTTCTTTTGAGCAAAAAAATCTATAAAAATACAAATTTTTGCATAAATAACCTATTTTAATTTGACAAAACCTCATGTTTGAGATATTATAATTGCTATGGATACTCAAAAAACAAAAAGCTTTTTGAAAAAAGCATGGAAAATCACTTCATATTCGACGGGCTACGCGTTGGGCGGCGGGGTAACTCAAGTATTTACGCTGTACTACATGGGCTTTTTAATGTTCGCCATGGGTCTGCCTCCCCTTCTCGCGGGCGCGGTAATCGCCATCGGGAAAATTTGGGACGGCTTTATCGATCCGATAATGGGGATCCTCGTCGATAGGACAAAGACAAGATTCGGGAGCTGCCGTCCGTGGTTTTTAGCTTCGGCTATACCCGTCTTTTTGTCCTATTTTATGCTATGGTATTGTTTTGGAATAGAGGGCAATCTCGGTCGGTTCTTTTATTTCCTTTTCGCGCAATTCTGTTTCAGTACGGCATACTCGATGGGGACTGTTCCCTACGAGGCTATTCTGCCCAAAATCGTCGACAGCTATAACGAGCGCACAAATTATTCCTCACTCCGTTTCGTCTTTTCGGGGATTGCGTCGGTCGGCGGCAGCTTTATTTACTCCGCCATGATTCCCGCCGAAACCGTCGAGGAATACGTCGGCATGGACATGAATTTTATGAAAATGGGCTTGGTGCTCGGCGCGATTTTTGCTATCCCGCTCCTCATCACCTTTATCGGGACAAAGGAAAAGCCGCGTATCGATACTATATCCCGACAAAAGGATTCCCTCAAAAGCACCTTTAAAAGCTACGGCGAATTGTTGAAGTCAAAGCTGTATGTGAAATGTTACATTTTAACCATGCTCGGCGCGTTTTTGTACTACGCGATTGCCGTGACGCTCGTTATATACGTTTTACTTATTTACGGCAACCGACATTACGATAATTTCCCGATTTTCGGGACTATCACCCTTGCTCTGCTCGTCGTCAATATCCGCGATTTGTTTGAGAGCGCACTCTTTGTCCCCAACTTTTTTATCATGAAAAAATTCGGCAAGCACCGTCCGTTTT
>JAITOQ010000238.1 GCA_031289865.1 Clostridiales bacterium | reverse complement strand
TATGATTGAGTCGGTTGGCACGTTGGAGCGCGTAGTCGGAGGCGATCCTCTCGTTTGTAATCAATTCGTTGAGCGTGTGTCCGCAAAGGAAATTCACGTTAGGATATTCCTCGCAACCCTCCGCAATCTTTACGGTCTTTCTGTATTTTTCAACCGCAATAAGCGTGATAACCTTATCGAACGGTCCCTCCGTATAAAGCTGGACTTGACTGTGCTGATCGGTCACTCCGAGGGCTTTGACGGGTGTCTGTCCCGCGTAAACCTTGTTTCCGTTTAGGTCGCTTTCCTTTCCGAGACTCTCGCCCCAAAGCTGACAATACCAATCCGCCATGTATTTTAAGCTGTCCGCATACGGCATCATGACGGAAATATTTTTTCCTTTTTTGATAGCGGCGTATTGCATAGCCGCATTCATGAGTGCCGCGTTTGTGTAAACGTCGTCGTTTCTCGAACAAATCTCGTCGATATATTTCGCGCCCTCAAGCATGGCTTCGATATCGATACCGAGAACCGCCGCGGGCAAAAGTCCGACGGGGCTAAGCTCGCTGAATCTGCCGCCGACAGACGCGGGAATGAAAAAGGTCTTAAACTTGTTTTCTTTAGCAAGCTTGATGAGGTTGCCGTTTTTTACGTCCGTCGTCGCGATGATATGCTTGCTCCACTTGTCGCCGAGCTTCTTTTTGAGAACGTCTGTGATAATCAAATATTGGCTCATGGTTTCGCTTGTTGAACCGCTCTTTGTGATGACGTTAAAAACCGTCTTTGACACGTCTATTACGTCCAAAAGCGCGGTCATTCTCTCAGGATCTACATTGTCCTCGACAAAAAACCGAGGGGTTTTTCTCTTGCGCTTAGGGAGGTCGTTGTACCTCAAATGGCAAAGCGCGTTAAACACCGCGTAAGGTCCCAAAGCGGAACCGCCGATACCTAAGACGACAAAGTTTTCAAAATTTGTCCGAATCCCCTCCGCGGTTTTTAAAATGTCCGCTACCGTGTCGGCTTGATTGTACGGCAGCTCCGTCCAACCCATCATGCCTTTGCCTCTGCCGATCTTGTATGCGGAAACCGCTTCGTTGATAAGCGGCGCAATCAAGCTTAGGTCACGCGGAGTTATACCCTCTTTGGATCCGATAAAATCGGCGGTCATGTTGTTGAAGTCTACCTTGATCGGTTTTTTTTGTTCGGGTTTCATTCTCAAAATACTCCTTTTGATTTATGATTTTATATCTGAAAAATTTGATATCGTTTTAAATTTTTTCTAAGCAATTTAACAAATGTTCGTATCCGCGCACGACCTCTCCGTAGGTTTCGTAATCCTTGCTGTATAGCTCCATCAGTATCGGACCGTCGTAGCCCTCGCCCTTTAAGACCTTAAAAAATTCGACAAAATCAAAGCTGCCGCGCCCCGGAACGCAAAGACGCCCATCGTCGTAATAGTCGCAAACATGGACGTTGACCAAGCGGTCACCCATCGCTTTTATATAGTCGAGATAAGGTATCTTTGACTGCATAGCTTGCTTTATATCGAGGCACGTCTTTAAATCGGGCGCTTCGCGCTTTAATTTTTCAAAGAATTCGGGGGTGGAAAAATACGTCCAATGCACGTTTTCGTAAGCAAGCTCCGCGCCGTATTCACCGATAATATCACATAATTTGCGCGTACGTTCGCCCAAAAATTTGTAATCAAATTTGTAAGGAATCCGCTTTAAAAGCGCGGGACCGTGAAAGGTATAGTACCGCGCTCCGAGGGCTTTTGCGGCGTAGCAAAGCTTGCGGTAATAAGCTTCCGCGCCGCTGTAGGTACGGTCGTTTATATTGTAAAGCTCGGGCTCATACTGTTGGTTGAGCGAATGCACCGACCAAGCCTCTATACCGTTTTTTGCTTTTTCCACGGCTAATAGATCGACAAACTCCTTTTCGTATTCGCAAAAGGTCGTCAAAAAAACCTCTGCAAGGCGAAAACCAAGGTGTTTCATGAGCGCAAATGAATTTTCCGTCACTTCCTTGTTAAAAAAGGAAGCACTGCTTATACCTATTTCCATTATTCCTCTTATCTCTAAAGTATTCTATATACAGAGCTTTTTGTGAGCATTTACCGCCGTAGTATTCTATATAACAAGCTTTTTTCAGAATACTTCGCCGCGCATAGTATTCTATTATTGGCTATTTTTTGGAATACTTCGGGTCGGACGGCTTGCCTTCTCGCTCTAAAAGAACCGCAAACACCTCGCCGATATCAAGTTCCTCGTTTTCCAAAAGGACTATCATGTGATACAAAAAGTCCGAAACCTCGTTCGCCAATTCATTTTTGTCCTTGTTTTTAGCCGCGATGATTATTTCGGAGGCTTCCTCGCCTATCTTTTTACAAATCTTATCCGTTCCCTTATCAAATAAATAGTTGGTATAGGACTTTTCTTTAGGATTGATTTTTCTATCCTTTACGGTTTCAATTATGTCAAAAAGTATCTTATAGCTCGGATACTTATCCTCTATAAGCTCGTTAAAAAAACAGCTATACTTACCCGTGTGACAAGCCGCGCCGTCTTGAAGCACCTTAAAGAGCAAGCTGTCGTTGTCACAGTCGGCGTATGCCGCGACCACATGCTGATAGTGTCCGCTCGTCTCGCCTTTTTTCCAAAGGGCTTTGCGGCTGCGGCTGTAGTAGCACATCAAATTGTCTTTTAAAGTGAGTTTTAAAGACTCACGGTTCATATACGCTTGCATCAAAACTTCGCCCGTCACCGCGTCTTGCGCGATTGCGGGAATAAGCCCGTCTGCGTTAAAGTTTAATTCGTCGATTTTTATCATGGTAAATTTTCTCTCTTTTTTATTTTATTATGATTCGGAGAAATCGTTTTAGATTCTTCGCAAGCTCAGAATGACACCGACTTTTTTCGGGACGATGAAGGCATCGTCCCCTACATATTTATCCTTTCGCTACCGCTAAAGCCTCTCTTAGGTCTACGGTTTCCGCATACAACGCTTTTCCGAGGATTGCTCCGTATACTCCTTGCGCCTTTAAGACCTCTATGTCGCGGAGGCTTGCGACACCGCCGCTGGCGATGACATTTAAACCGCTCTTGTTTTGGAGCGCGACGGTCTTTTCCGCATTTACTCCCGTGAGTGCGCCGTCGCGTGTAATGTCCGTATAGACTACGGTGGTTATTCCCGCGGCTTTTACACGTCCGCATAACTCGATCGGCGTAAGTCCGCTGTCCTCCGTCCAACCCTTTATGGATACCTTGCCGTCCCTTTCGTCGATACCGCAAACTATACGCTTTTCGTAACGCGCCGCAGCACTCGAAAACAACGTCGGATTTGTCACCGCCGCGCTACCGATTATGGCGCGGTCGATACCTATCTCCTCTAAGCAGTATTTGATGCGCTCAAGGCTCTTAAAGCCGCCGCCGAGCTGTAAAGGTATATCGACGGCGCGGCGCAACTCTTTTATGATTTCGTCGTTTATGCGCGTGTTGTCAAAAGCCGCGTTTAGGTCAACTATATGGAGATATTCCGCGCCTAACGAAGCCCACTTTTTTGCAAGCGCAACGGGGTCGCCGTAATGCATCGCGGTATCGCGTTTTCCGAGATGTAATCTGACGGCTTTTCCGTCCAAGATGTCGATTGCGGGAAACAGTATCATTCCAAAACCCCTTTTGAGGACGGAATTTTGTCCCCGACGATTTTTACAGCGTCCGACAGTGCGCGTGCAAGAGCCTTAAAAATCGCTTCCGCAATATGATGACCGTTATTTCCGTAAATGAGATTGATATGGAGGGTCAAGCCCGCGTGGATAGAAAGTGCGCGCATAAATTCCTCTATGAGATCCAAGTCAAAATCACCCGTCTTTCCTTTGAGCGTGACGTTAAAAACGAGAAACGGACGCCCCGAAATGTCAAGCGTAACACGCGCAAGCGCCTCGTCCATCGGAATTGCGATATCCGCATAGCGTTTGATTCCTTTTTTGTCGCCGAGGGCGGTCTTTAGGCACTGCCCCAAAACGATCGCTATGTCCTCTACCGAATGATGATAGTCCACCGCAATGTCGCCCTTGCAATAAATATCCGTGTCAAATCCGCTGTGCACGCGGAAAAGATCGAGCATATGGTCAAAAAAGCCTATCCCCGTGTCTATTTTACCGATTCCGTCGCCGTCAAGCCCAAGCTTGATTGCAATATCGGTCTCTTTGGTTTTTCTTTTGATTTCCGCAATACGTTTTGTCATAAAAGTTTTTCCTCTATTGAATTTAATAAGCCGATCTCATTCCGAGCAAAGCGAAGAGTCTCAAACGTCCGCCGTATCATTCGCTTTTCCGGAATGTTTTTTGATTTCGTTTCGTGCGAGAAGGTCGCAACGGTTGTTGTATTCGTTATCCGCATGCCCCTTAACCTTGATAAATTCATATTTGTGCGGCTGCAACTCTATGAGCAAGGTTTTCCACAAGTCGAGGTTCATTATTTTTTTGCGAGCCGCCGCCTCCCAATTGTTTTGCCGCCATTCGTCGAGCCA
>JAITOQ010000218.1 GCA_031289865.1 Clostridiales bacterium | reverse complement strand
CCTGCTTGAATAGTAAAAGATTGTTCATCCCAACTTCGCACACGGTTTCTGCTCATATAAATTGTTGAAAAACCGCCGTTCATATATTCGTGGTTTGGTATTGCTAAATTTTCGCAATGACTTTTGTTATGTTCTTTTGCGGGCTTTGCTTGTCGTAAATCCCAAATTGCGTCTTTTAACACAGGTTTTGTTTTTTGTGTTTCGGGGAAGATAAATTTTTTGTTAAGGTCTTTTCGGTAGCCTACGATAATAACACGCAAGCGAGTTTCCGGAACATTATAATCATTTGCGTCAACTTCTTGATAAACAACATTATAGCCTACGTTTTCAAATTCTTTAATGAAGTTATTAAAAGGCTCTCGGTGTTTGTCTGCCAATATTCCGTGGACATTTTCGCAAACAAAAAACTTTGGTTGTTTAATTTTTAACAACCGTATGTAATCATAAAAAAGTTTGCCGCGGTTGTCGTCAATTCCACGCCCGGCACCTGCTTCGCTCCAACTTTGGCAAGGTGGTCCGCCAATCATACCGTCGCAATCCGGTGTCTCGTCGGCTTTAACTTCGGTTATGCTTCGGCGGTCAAGTTTTGTGTTTGGAAAGTTATGCTCAAAAGTAGCCCAAATATTTTTGTCATATTCGTTCGCCCAAATAGTATGAAACCCGGCTTTTTCAAAGCCAAGGTCAAGTCCGCCTGCACCTGCGAATAAACTTACTAAATTAACTTGTGTGTTTGTATTCTTATCCATATTAAAGATTATAACATAAAATTTGAAGTTAATCAATTTAATTTGGGTCGTCCGGTTTGAATTATTTCACACAACAAGTTCTTTTGCGGTTAGGGTAGTTTTTCTCTTGCAATTCTAAACACTTTGATTGTATTGATTTACCCTTTTTTATAATCCGACGCTATCATTTTTCGGATTCATTACGGCGGGGTAGGTTGTTATCGATTTCGCTTGCGATGTATCGGCGGTTGCGGTATTTTTCATGCTCATAGTAATAAATGCGTTTTCCTTTTTTATGGAAGTCGGAGCTTGTCGCCCAAAAAAGTTTGCCGTCGTCGGTTTTGATATGAATTTGGTACAGAGTTCCCGATATTTTCGGAATGTACTTGCCTTTAACGTGTTGACTGTGTATCGCGCATTGCTCTACCGTGCCCGTATGGAGGCGGTATTCGTTGCGGTTATTTTGCCGCTCAAACGCTTGATGGCGGCGGCGTTGTATGTCGGATCCTATCCCTAAAAAGAGCAATACGGCAAAAAAACCGCCGAATCCTATTCCAAAAACGATATAACCGAAGTTGCCGATAACGCTTCGCAAGCCGAGTCCAACCATTCCGACGAGTGCCAAAAACGCAAAAGAACCGTAAATCGCAATCAGCTTTAATTTGTCTTTTAGAGGAGCTTTTCGGTATTCTTCTTTAAATCCCTTTCTAAAGCCCAAGCCCTCCGCAAATGAGCCTATATCGTAATACTCTGCTCTTGCCTCATAACTTTTCGTTCGGGTGCGGGCGGTATTCACGTTGTTTAAAAGCTCCGCTTCGGTTTCGGCGGTGCGGGGCGTCGCGTCGGCGCGTTTGTCGCGAATGCCTTTTAACATGAAGTGTAAATAGATAGCGGTAACTATACCGTTAACGACAAAAGCAAAAAGAAAAATGCCGAGTCCGATAAAGATGAGATAGTTTTTTCCTTGCGAAGAGCCTATTATGCTAAAAGCGATCCACAACGCAAAGGCTAATACCGCAAAAGATACGGCTATTTTTCTTGCAACGGCGATTTTTTCATTCGCAGATTTTTTCATACGGTCCTCCGTGTGCGGATAGCACAAAGCAAATAATTTGTTGTCGGATTAAAATTGCAACAGAATCCGCTTATGCGGTAAAAAATATAGCTTACTTTGATATTCTCTAACACAATATCGTTATTGTATTTATTATAGCAGATATTCTTTTTTTTCACAAGCATATAAACCGACGGTGTGACTTAATCATAGGTTTATGGATAGATGAGCGTAAATAATTTGTTTTAAAAAAAACATGATAAATAATTTGTTTTGAAAAATGTATTGACATTTTTATTGATATCCAATATAATATATATACACAAAGTCGGCATTAAGACAAATACTTGTCGTTTTTTTTCCAATTACGCGCTATACTACTCTGTAAAACCAAACTTTTCATATTTTGGCTTTACAGAGTACTACGGACATCGCTGCAACGGGATACATATCCTCTGCATCGGGAAACCGCGTAAAACTCTAAAAAAATAAATAATTTTTCAGGAGGTAAACTATGTCAGAAGACAAACGCAAGCTCACCAATGAGGTGGGGGCACCCGTGGCGGACAACGAACATTCGATAACCGCGGGCGCGAGAGGACCCGTCGTAATGCAAGACGTGTGGCTTATGGAAAAAATGGCGCATTTCAACCGCGAGGTTATTCCCGAACGCCGTATGCACGCTAAAGGTTGGGGCGCGTACGGAAAACTCACGGTCACGGGCGACATTTCAAAATACACAAAAGCAAAGGCGTTGCAACCGAACGCGGTTACGGAATCGTTCACACGTTTTTCCACCGTCGCGGGCGAACGCGGCGCGGCCGATTGCGAGCGCGACATTCGCGGTGTGGCGACAAAATTCTATACCGAAGAGGGCAATTGGGATTTGGTCGGAAACAATCCGCCTACGTTTTTTATTCGCGACGTTCACGATTTCAGCGATTTAAACCGTGCGGTTAAGCGCGACCCGCGTACGGGTAGGCGTTCCGCGCAGAGCAATTGGGATTTTTGGACGCTGTTACCCGAATCCTTTCACCAACGTACTATCGTTATGAGCGATAGAGGGATACCCGCGTCGTTTCGCCATATGCACTTTTTCGGCGAACATACGTTTGCGCTGTACAATGCGGCGAATAAGCGCGTGTGGTGCAAATTTCACTTTATCACACAGCAAGGTATTAAAAATTTTACCAATGAGGAAGCGGGCAGAATCAACGCCGAAGACCGCGAGTTTCACGGCAAAGATCTATTTGACGCGATCGAGCGCGGCGATTTTCCGAAATGGAAGTTGTACGTTCAGATTATGACCGAAGAACAAGCGAAAAAACACTATGAAAATCCGTTCGATATCACAAAGATTTGGAGACACAAGGAGTTTCCGCTGATCGAGGTCGGCGTTTACGAGTTGAACCGCAATCCGGAAAATTACTATGCGGAAGTGGAGCAGAGCGCGTTTACGCCCGCCCACGTCGTACCGGGTATCGGTTTTTCGCCGGACAAATTTTTGCAAGGACGGTTGTTCGCTTACGGCGACGCGCAGCGTTACCGTTTGGGCGTGAATTACAATCACATTCCCGTAAACAAGGCAAAGTCTGAGGTGAATGAATATCACCGCGACGGCGCGATGAGAACGGACGGTAATTACGGCCGCGCTCCCGCTTACACGCCGAATAGCGAGGGAGTTTGGTCCGCTCAGCCCGAAGTCGCCGAACCGCCTCTTTCTATCGAGGGCGCAGTATGGCGTTTTGATCCTAAGGACGACCCTTCCGACGACAATTTTCGTGCGGGCGGTAACTTGTGGCGAATACTTGCGGAGGACAAAAAAGCGATACTCGTCGCCAATACCGCCGCCGATATCGCGCCCGTCACAGAAAATATAAAATACCGTCACGCCGTGCATTGTCAACTCGCGGATCCCGAATACGGCGAACGTATCACAAAGGCACTCGGTCTTGACTACATAAAAGTGTTGAAGCTTGCCAAACTCAACAACACCGCTCTTATTGCGGCAACCATATTATAATCAATTCAAATCGAGGACGGCGACAATAAAGTTAGAGATAAGCAAAAGCTGCTTATCTCTTTTTTTATAACAGCACGCTGTCGTTCGCGGCTTTTATTACGGAAATGTCGGCTTTTACTAAGGCGCGGTCAAAGGTGACGAAGCCGTTGATTTCTTCTTCGACATCGCTCAATTGGGTGTAGACGGTAGCGGATAAGCCTTGTTTGACGGCGGGGAGGATTTCGCGTTCGATAAGCGCGGAGTAAGCGTTTTCAAAATCCGCTTGCGTTTTAAATTTTTTGTAGCCGAACTCGCGTTCCGAATCGTAGACGTGTTCGGGGATTTTGAGGCTGTAGCCGCCGAATTCCGAAAGCAAGATGAGCCGTTTGTCACGGGGGAGCTTTACGGGGCGGAAATAGATGTGTATACTTTTGATTTCGGTGATTTTTTTGCCTTGATCTTGCCAGCCGCTCACGCTGTCGACGGTACGCGTGGGGTCTAAAGCCTTTATCATATCCGTTAGCCTCGCGCTGTCAAATTGCCCCCAACTCTCGTTAAACAGTACCCACACGGCTATACAAGGCGCGTTTTGCAGCTGTTTTATCGTGGCGATAGCGTCGCGTTCAAACTCCTCGCGCCCGTCGCGGTCACTCCGTCCGAAAAGGCTGTAGCGCGTGTCCTTGCGCGGTACGCCGAGAAACGCAAGCACCGCCACCGTCACGGGATTGTAGTCACCGCCGCCCGACACCATGTCTTGCCACACGAGCATACCCAAGCGGTCGCAGTGGTAATACCAACGTGCGGGTTCGATTTTGATAT
>JAITOQ010000194.1 GCA_031289865.1 Clostridiales bacterium | reverse complement strand
GCCCAAAGAGGTCGTAGACGCATTGACTCGTGCGGCGGCGCACGGGATTTACGGCTATTCGGAGCCGTATCCCGACTATTTCGAGGTCATGAGCGAATGGACAAAGACCTATTTTTCTTTTTTGCCAAAGCCCGAATGGCATATCCAGACGCCGGGGGTCGTCCCCGCGCTCGCGGTCGCGCTCAAGGCTTTTACAAAGGAAAACGACGCGGTGATTATTCAGCAGCCCGTCTACTACCCGTTCAGCGAGGGGATTCTCCAAAACAATAGGCGGCTCGTCAACAGTCCGCTCAAAAATCAAGACGGCTATTATACTATTGATTTTGAGGATTTTGAAAAAAAAATCGTCGAAAACGACGTCAAACTCTTTCTTCTCTGCTCTCCGCATAACCCCGTCGGACGGGTTTGGACTGCCGCGGAGCTTACTCGGCTCGGCGAAATATGCCTCCGTCACGGCGTAATCGTCGCATCCGACGAGATTCACGCGAATATCGTCTACCCCGAACACCGTCATTCGGTCTTTTTAACCCTTGACAAGCGGTTTGAGAAAAACACCGCGGTATTCACCTCTCCGGGAAAGACCTTTAATCTCGCGGGCTTGCAAATCTCCGACATTTTTATTCCGAATCCCGAACTTTTTAAGCTTTTTAAAGACGAATACGACCGAAGCGGCTACAGTCAGCTCAACACCTTTGCCCATATCGGTTCTTATGCCGCATACAAAAGCGGCGCGGTTTGGCTCAAAGAACTCCTCGCCTACCTCGACGGAAACCGCCGCTTCATAGCCGACTTCCTCCAAAAAAATCTCCCCCAAATCGGCTACAAAATCCCCGAAGGCACTTACCTCGCATGGCTCGACCTAAAAAAACTCGGCTTGTCGGTAACCGCCCAATACGACCTCGTCGTCAACCGCGCCCGCCTCTGGCTCGACAGCGGAAAAATCTTCGGCATAGACGGCATCGGCTTTGAACGCGTCAATTTCGCTTGCCCTCAAGCCGTCCTTAAACAAGCGTTGGAACAACTCGTTGAGGCTATAACAACGTGAAGTTGCATTCCTCATCGCAACAAACGGAGAGAAATGAGTCACTTTAGTAGCCCGTTTACCGATTTTTTAAATGCAGAATGCAAAATTGCGGATTTAAAATAAGCATTCTCTTGTAGGGGCGACCGAAGACGATCACTCCTACGATAATGGCACCGACCTTTTAAGCGAAACCACACCTTAATTTTCAACTTTCAATTTTCAACTTTCAATTTTAAAAAAATCCCCTCTTTTTATTTTCCAAATCTCTCATAATGTGATATAATATTATCGAAAAACAATTCGTCTAATAAAAAAGTTTAGGAGGCAAAAAGTAAATGCAATACTCACACGAAGTAGAGCAAATGTGTTGCGTCAAAAAGGGACCTAATCACGGACCCGCACCTATTCCCGAAGAGGGGAGATGGGTGCAAGCAAAGGAGATCAAGGACATCAGCGGTTTGACGCACGGCGTAGGTTGGTGCGCGCCGCAACAAGGAGCTTGCAAGCTCACGCTAAATGTCAAGGGCGGTATTATCAAAGAAGCCCTCATCGAAACTATCGGTTGCTCCGGTATGACCCACTCCGCGGCGATGGCTGCGGAAATCTTGACGGGCAAGACCATTCTCGAAGCGTTAAATACCGATCTCGTCTGTGACGCAATCAATACCGCTATGAGAGAGCTGTTTCTCCAAATCGTCTATGGGAGGACCCAATCCGCTTTTTCCGAAGACGGACTTCCGATCGGCGCGGGGCTCGAGGATCTCGGCAAGGGACTTCGCTCCCAAATCGGGACGATGTATTCTACCGAATACAAAGGCGTCCGCTATCTCGAAATGGCTGAGGGGTATGTCACCCGTCTTGCACTCGACAAAAACGGCGAGGTCATCGGCTACGAGTTTGTCAATCTCGGCAAGCTCATGGAAATGATTACCGTCAAGGGTCTCGACGCAAACGACGCACTCGAAAAAGCCAAAAACTCTTACGGCAGATTTAAAGAAGCCGTAACGTATATCAATCCGAGAAAGGAATAAGGGGGTAGACAAACATGAGTACGGAATTATTTGAAAGCTACGGCAGAAGAATTGACAAAATCAACGAGTATTTAAAGAAATACGGGATATCTTCCCTCGACGCAGCCAAAGCCCTCACCTTAGAAAAAGGTATCAACGTCGACGAAATCGTCAAGGGTATCCAGCCTATCGCGTTTGAAAATGCGGTTTGGGCATACACGGTCGGCGTGGCAATCGCCATCAAAAAGGACGCGAAACTCGCCGCCGATGCGGCAGCCGCTATCGGTATAGGACTGCAAGCCTTTTGCATAAACGGCTCCGTCGCCGATCAGAGAGAGGTCGGCTTAGGTCACGGCAATCTCGCCGCTATGCTCCTACAAGAAAAAACCAAATGTTTTTGTTTTCTCGCGGGTCACGAATCCTTCGCCGCGGCTGAAGGCGCGATAGGTATCGCCAGAACCGCCAACAAGGTCAGGACTATTCCGCTAAAGGTCATCTTAAACGGTCTTGGAAAGGACGCCGCATATATCATCTCACGCGTCAACGGCTTTACCTACGTCCAAACCAAAATGAACTGCGCTACGGGAAAGCTAAAGATTGTCAAGACTACCCCGTACAGCGACGGCGAACGCTCAAAGGTTCTCGTCTACGGCGCGGACGACGTGGTAGAGGGCGTCGAAATCATGAAGCATGAAAAGGTTGACGTTTCTATCACGGGAAACTCCACCAACCCTACCCGCTTTCAACACCCCGTCGCCGGCACTTACAAAAAGTGGGCGATCGAACACAACAAAAAATATTTCTCCGTCGCAAGCGGCGGCGGTACGGGTCGTACCCTCCACCCCGACAATATGGCGGCGGGTCCCGCAAGCTACGGCATGACCGATACGATGGGCAGAATGCACAGCGACGCTCAATTTGCGGGCAGCTCATCCGTCCCCGCCCACGTCGAAATGATGGGTCTGATCGGTATGGGCAACAACCCTATGGTAGGAGCGACGGTTGCATTGGCGGTGGCTGTGGAACAGTCGTTTAAAGTTGTAAATTGAAAGTTGAAAGTTGAAAATTGCGGATTAAAATTTATGGCATATTCCTCATTGCTCTGATAAAAAATAAATGTTATCGTAGGGGACGATGCCCTCATCGTCCCGTATCCGCATAAAAAAGTCGGTGTCATTCTGAGCAAAGCGAAGAATCTCAAACGATTTCACAGAATCACAAAAACAACGGATTTCAAACATTCGTTGTTTTTTTGTGTCAATAAATAAATTTTTCGATTATTTTTCCAAATAAGTTTTTGATTCATTGACAAAAAACCCCATTTTGTGCTATAGTAAGGTTGCCACACAATTTCATAAAAAAAGTAACGGAGAAGTATGCCAAAATCATGCCCTTCTCTCTTTTTCCGTTACTTGGAAATTGTGTGGCAACAATTAGGAGAAGCGCAAGTTTGGGGTGCGTCTCTTAATTGAGGCGCATTTTTTATTAGGAGGACTTTTTTACATGAAAGCAATCAAAGATTTTTTCAGAAAACTATTCGGAAAAATCAAAAACTTTGCGGCAACCAATCCAAAACAACTCAAAATCATCATTGCCGTAGCAGCCGTCGTCGTTGTCGGCGCGGGAACGGGACTCGGAGTGTGGCTCGGCACACGCGATAGCGGGAACGACCCTAAGCTAAATAGCTTTAGCAACGTAACCTTTAACAATCTAACCGTAGATTATGACGGACAACCTCACACAATCACTATTACCGCGGCGGTCCTACCCGAAGGCACGTCCGTTGTCTACACCTCAAACTCCGGCACGGAGCCGGGTACTTATCAAGCGACGGCGGCGCTCACCGCGGAGGGTTATAATCCCCTCACCTTGACCGCGACGCTCACAATCAACAAGCTAAACTTCAGCAGCTCTATCACCTTTAGCGGCAACGCATTTGACTACAACGGAAATGCCCGTACACTCTCCCTCGTCGGCATCGGCACCCTTCCAAACGGCGCGTCGGTTGTCTACACGGGCGGCGAGGACGGTAAAAATTCCGCGACGAATGCGGGCGTATACAATATCGTCGCGACTGTCTCCGCGCCGAATTACAATACAAAAACTTTAAATGCAACGCTAACAATCAACAAGCTAAACTTCAGCAGCTCTATCACCTTTAGCGGCAACGCATTTGACTACAACGGAAATACCCGTACTCTTTCCCTCGTCGGCATCGGCACCCTTCCAAACGGCGCGTCGGTTGTCTACACGGGCGGCGAGGATGGTAAAAATTCCGCGGCGAATGCGGGAACATACAATATCGTTGCGACTGTCTCCGCGCCGAATTACAATACAAAAACTTTAAATGCGACGCTCACGATAAACAAGATAAATCTGTTAGACATCACCTTTTCAAACGGTAACTTTGAATATGACGCAAAGGCGCACTCGATTCAAATCGTCGGCAATGTCCCTAACGGCGCGTCTGTCGTCTACACGGGCGGCGAAAACGGCGTAAATTCCGCGACAAACGTCGGCTCTTATACCGTTCGCGCAACCGTAAGCGGACAAAACTACAACACCCTCGTACTGACCGCGACGCTCCGTATCTACGGTGTGGAAGAACCGCTTTTTTCCGCGCTCTATAACGGCAAGCTGTACTTCCAAAACGCATTGGACGGAAACCGCTTGTATGCTTATACTAACGGCGGCGGCGTGAGCAAGGTAAACAACGAGGTCGCCACCTATTTTACGATCGGCGGCGGCAAGCTGTTTTACTTTTCATCATATCTTTTGAGCAAAGGAATCGGCGGCTTTGACGGGAGCGGAAACAGCGATAACCTCTTGGAAACCAACGGCGAATATCTCATTTCGGACGGGACATATCTCTATTTCTCCGTCAACAATCTCATTTTTTCCACCGCGAAAAACGGGATATACAAGGTAAGTATAAGCGAGCTTTATAACACTTCCGTCGACCCCGTACCGACTAAGCTCACCTCTGTAAAATCCGACTATCTCGCCTACTTAAACGGCTATATCTACTTTGCAAACGCGGACGATAGCGGCAAGCTTTACCGCGTTTCGTCAAGCGCAAACAACGCGACACCCGATCTTGTCTACGACTACAAGGTTACGGAACTCATCGCCGACGACGGTATCCTATATTTTACGCGGCACAAAACCTTAGCGGGAATCGGCATTTCCGCGGAAATCTACCGTATAGACCTAAGCTCCGCGCCGTCCTTGCCGATCACGGACGAGAGCAACCGCGTCAAACGCATAACGATTTCCAACGGAAAATATTTGACAAAGATCGGCGATTACCTCTATTTTGTCAACGTCGATCTCTTGACAAGTACGCTTTTCGGTGACGGAATTTACCGAGCCAAAGCCGACGGCAGCGGGATTTTGGAGGACGTCACTGATCTATTGTCGGGCGCAAGCAAGCTCGTAGACGGCAGCACCGACAAACTGTACGCGCTCTCGACCGACGGAACCTATCTCTACTATTACCGCGCAAACAGCAAACATATTTTCCGCTACAATCTCAGTACAAACGCACAAACCGACCTCATGTTGGGCTTTACCCCGCCGACGGAAACCGTTATTTTGACCACCTTCTATGAAAAAATGACGGGATACGACGGCGCACTCTACTATATCAACATGCGCGACGGCGGCAGACTCTACAAATACGACCCGTCCACGGGTAACGAATACAAGCTGACGGGACTGCAGGTCACGGATTTTGATATCCGTGACGGCTACTTATTCTATGCGACCGTGCGGCTCGGCGTCAACTATGACCTCTACCGCATGTCGCTCATAACGGGCGAAACCGAACGAATCTCCACGGATAAATGTATTCAGCTTGCCTTTTCGGGAGAGTATATCTATTATATGAATGCGTCGGGAGGAAACACCCTAAACAGAATGAAATTCGACGGAAGCGAAGACACGGTTTTGTACAACGCAAAATCCCTCGACGACCGAAAAATTTACGTCTATGAGGGAAAAATTTACTTTGTCGCAAGCGGCGACCTCTACGCGTTTGATGTTGCGCAAGGGAGCGCAAGCACGGTCGAAAACTTCAAACCGAATGAGTACTTGATTTCGAGCGGAAAAATCTATCTCCTAAACAGTACTCTGACAAAAAACAGTTTCGTCGTCTACGACATTGCCCTCGGTAAAACGACCGAAATAGCAAGTCTCGGCGCGCTACCCGATGCAAGAAGTTTCTTTGTCGTCGGAAACTACATCTACTATTATGCCTACACGACAAATCCGCTCGGCGCGTCCTCAAAGGGTCTGTACCGCGTGGATATGACGACAAATGCCGCACCGACGAAAATCGACGGCATAGCGGGCTACAACATATCAAGCGCAACCGTCTTGGACGGCAAGGTGTACTTCCTCGACGTGTGGCTCGTACAAAACGCCGTCCCAACCACCGCGAGTACGGGCAAGCTTTGCCTATTAGACCCCGTAACGGGAAAGATTACCGTATTGAATTGAAAGTTGAAAATTGAAAATTGAAAGTTGCGGATTAAAATTTATGGCATATCACTCATTGCTCTGATAACAAACAAATGTTATTGTAGGGGACGATGACACATCGTCCCGTATCCGCATAAAAAAGGCTGTCTTAAAAAACAAAAGACAGTCTTTTTTTTATATCAATGTCTGCCGCCGCCGCCACCACCGCCATGACCGCCGCCGCCGCCCGAAGAAAAGCCTCCGCCGCCGCCCGAAGAAAAACCGCCGCCGCTAAAGGAGGTAGGCGAACCGAAGCTTTGAGCGGTACTCGTTCTGTGTCCTACTGCGCGTCCGATATACGACGCGGCAAACCCGTCGCCGCCGTACCGATTAAAATATGTGCCGCTTGAAAAATCTTTAGGGTATCTTAGGCGCAAAGCTTTTATTACCTTTTTACCGACTCCGAGCGCGGTCGCGTATACGAGATATTCCTCTAAGCGGCGAACGTCGGGTAAATCGGCTTCTTTTACTCTCGTCATATCGTTAAAAAAGTTGTAAAGCCCCGTGCATTCCGCTGCCGCGTCCTCACCTTTTTGCGTCAAGATATTGTCCCGACTGCCGTAAAGCCCGCCGATCCCGACGATAACTCCCGTCCATAGGAGCGCGATCGGCGTAAAAACGGCAAACCCGTAAAAGGTCGTCGAAAACGCAATCGAAAGCAGACACACGGCAATCGCGGAGAGAAGTCCCGCCGCCATCGTCACGCCGTGCAAAATCGTGTGTAAGTTTTTTCCTTTTCCCTTAACGGTTTCAAAAAACCCGCTTTCCTTGCGTACCCGTTCGATCTCCGACTCTTGACTTTTATAGAATAGCTGTGCAAAACCGAGAGAGGAGGACTTTGTGAGAACGGCGAGCCAAATCGGGTGTTTAGCCGTCAATCCAAGTTGTACAAAATAGTTGAAAACCAACGCGTCATAGCCCGAAAGTCCCGCAACGGCTGCGGGCTTAATCCTCGTCCTTGTCTTTTTTAAGGCGGCGACCTCTAAAGACTCGTCCGTTTCGGTAACGGCTTTTGCTCTTGTCTTTTTTGGGACGGCGGCGGCTTCAAGCTCCGACGCGCCTTTAGGCGTAAGCTTTATACCGATATTTCGGCTTGACCACTGCTTTTCCGTATCGATTTTGTAAAATTCTATATACTCGTTAGCGCACAAGTTCATCACCGCGCCCGCCATGACGTTCTTTTTTACCGTTCTCCTTGCGGCGGCAAGTTCGGCGGTCAAGAGAAATCCCGATTCGGGTAAATCCCTAAAATATTTATAATCGACCGCCGGTCTGTAGCGTCTGCCTATGCGCGGACGAAGCGCCTTCACAAGTACGACCGCGCCGACCGCAACGGCAAGCGCAAAGACGATATCTATAATAGTATCGACGATTTGTTTCGTTTCAAAGCTTTTTTGTCCCGCCGCCCAATCCGCTTCTTGTTTTATGGTTTTTGCGTACATAGGTTCGGCGATTTGGTTGACCGCGGAGTTAAAGATCGGGAGCGCGTTTGCTCCCGTGACGGCGCGAAGCTCTATAAATCCCATATCGAGATTGACCGCGCCTTTCGGATTTTTGATATGCAAGCTCAATTTGTTTCCGTCTAAAGTCGTCTCGGAGCTTTTTTGATTGTGAGCAAAACACTTAAAGTCACCGTCTATCACCCCGTCGGGAAAGGTGACGGACGCGCTGTATTCCTTTATATACTCTACCGAACCGCCCGTCCATAGCAATAGATCGAGTATCGCCGTATCCGAATATACGTCAAGCACGTTTTTGTAGGTGTAAGTGACGACGTATGTCGGCGAACCCTTTTTTATATCGATATACCAACGCAACTCGTCAAACTTATGCGTCGAAGTCGTTGCGACCGCAAACGTCCCTTTAACACGATTGTCACCAACCGTCGGCGCGGATATTTTTTTTAACGGCACTTCTACCCCGTCTATTATTTCGGCTACGCTAAAAGAACCGCTATCTTGATACGCGTCCGTGCCTGATTCTTTGATCAAGTCAAATTCGCGGTACAGCTCCCTAAACGCCGTTTCGGAAGATATGTCAAAGCGCAAGGTTTCCTTGACAAAGAGATCGCCGTTTGTTTGGAGTTCGCCATCGTAATTTACCTTTACGATGTCGGCGCGGTCGCTATAGCTATGAGAATAATTGTAGCGTTCCGCACGGTACTCCTTTGGGCGCAGCAATTGATAGCCCAACACCCCGACAAACCCGCCGAAAAATCCCGTACACCATATGATAAAAAATACGACTAAAAACAGTTTTTGTTTCTTCATTTAAAACTTCACCCTTACGTTTTCGCGTTCGGCGGCTTCCGTCGAGAGGTATTCCTTTTTGTTTATACGGAATAACCGCGCAAGCAATACATTCGGAAACGTGACGACTTCCCGATTAAAAATGAGTACGCCGTCGTTAAAAAACTGACGGTAATGCGCAAACTTGTTTTCGGTTTCGCCGAGATCGCCGCTCAACCGACCGAACAGCTCGCTCGCTTTTAATTCGGGATACTGCTCCATGACCGCATGGATAAGCTTTCCCGTACCCTCAAGTCTGTCGTTTGCGGACAGCTTTTCGCCGACGGTCACCGCGCTCTGCGCCGCATTGCGGAGCTTGACGATCTCCGTCAAGGTTTCGCTTTCGTGTTTTGTGTAGCCCTTTACTGTGTCGGCAAGGTTGGGTATCAGATCGTACCGCCGCTTAAACTGAACGTCAAGCTGTGCGAATGCGTTTTCGATATTGTTTTCCTTGACCTTGATACGGTTGTAAAAGCTTACGACCCAAATCAAAAGTATCAGAATGAGCAGTCCTGCCGCAACAACGGCAATGATAGCGGGTGTTGACATTTTTTTAATCTCCTTATTTTTTTTAAAGTTGAAAGTTGAGGGTTGAAAGTTGAAAGTTAAGGATACGAAGAAGTATTCTTCGGAGAAATCGTTTTAGATTCTTCGCAAGCTCATAATGACAACGACTTTTTCAACACCTTAATTTTCAACTTTCAATTTTCAATTTTCAACTTTTAGTTTTTAGCTTTTAGCTTTTAGTTTTTAGCTTTTAGTTGCTTAGCAATTCTCGCGATTTCCCCTTTCGGATCGCGCCACCAACGGTTGGCGCGGAGGCGATAGATACTCCAACCGCGGGATTCCAGATACTTTTGGCGGTGAACGTCGCGTTCACGCGTACTGTCGGAGCCTATGTAAAGCTTGCCGTCGCATTCGATTCCCAAGAGATATTTTCCGTCTTTTTTTACGGCAAGGTCTATCCTATAGCCGCCGATTCCTATTCCGCGCTCGACCTCATAGCCCGCGCCGGCGAGAGACTCGTATACCGCGTCTTCAAATTCCGTATCGGCGGTAGAAATGTCGGCTTCTGTCGTTTCGCCGCAAAGTCCTATGAGTATAGTTCTCGCCGCCGCTTTGTCACCGCGGCTGACGGCGCAAGCGTATTCCAAATATTTTTTAAACAGCTTAGGTCCGTTGTTTGCCAAATCGCCTACGGAAAGCTCGAACGGCTCTATAGAGGTCACTATATAGATTTTTTCCTTTGCCCTCGAAATAGCGACGTTTAAACGGTTTTCGCCGCCGCGCTGATTGAGCCAACCAAAATTCCGCACCACCTTTCCGCTCTCGTTCTTTGCATACGCTATCGAAAAAATGATACAATCTCTCTCGTCGCCTTGTACGTTTTCGATATTTTTGACAAACAAGCCGATATCCTCGCCGTTCTCCTTTCGTTCGGTTTCGCGTTTTAACGCGTCGGAAAACGCGGGGTCGGTACGGCCCTCTCTATCCAAAAGATCCATGACGAGATCCCTTTGATAGCTGTTAAAGGTGATAATCCCTACGGTTTGAGCTTTTTTACGCGAGGCAAAAAAGTCCTTTAAAAGTCTGACGACGCGTTCCGCTTCCGCAAGGTTTGTCCTATCTATCCACTTGCCGTCCTCGACCTTTATGACCTCTATCGGCGGTTTTTCGGGCGGGCTTACGTTCGGTGAAACGTGCAATCTCCCCTTATAGAACGCGTAATTTGAAAAAGCGATCAATTCCTCATACTTTGAGCGGTAATGATAGTCCAAAACCACGGACGGAAACTTAAACCGCGCAAGGTCGAGAAGACTCTCCTCCTCAAGTGCGGCAAGCCCCTCGCTTTCCTCCGCTTCCTCGCTCTCCTCTTCGGCAAAATCCGCTCGCCCTATCCCAAGCCCCGACGGGCGGAGCTGTTTGTGGTCCCCGACAATCAAGACTTTTTTGGCTCTCGCAATGGCGGGAATGCCCTTTTCGACATATATCTGCGAAGCCTCGTCAAAGATAAGGAGGTCAAATAAATCCGCTTCGAGGGGCATGATTTCCGAAACCACTTCGGGGGTCATCATCCAAATTTTTATCCCCTTAAAGAGCTCGAATTCAAATTTTTTGACGTATCTCATAACGCTCGGTTTTCGCTTGCTCTCTTGCTGCCGCCGCATTTCGCCGCTCCGCTTAGAGCGGAGGATATGCTCGCGGTAACAGCCGTCGAGATAGGCGCGGAGGGTGTCGC
>JAITOQ010000173.1 GCA_031289865.1 Clostridiales bacterium | reverse complement strand
GGGTTCGGAGAAATCGTTTGAGATTCTTCGCAAGCTCAGAATGACATTTATTTTTTACAAGTAACAAAACAACAATAAAAGGAAATAGAAGAATGGGATTCTTATCAAAATTGTTTCCGTCGGAAAATGACAGAAACGTCGGGAAACTGAAAAAAATTGCAGATGTGATCGAGGGGCTTCAGGACGAGTATCGGAAGCTTGACGACGACGCTTTGGTCGCTATGACGGCGAAGCTTCGGGAACGGCTGGGAGCAGGCGAAACCCTTGACGACATTCTGCCCGAAGCGTACGCCACCGTCAGAGAGGCGAGTGACCGCGTACTCAAGATGAGGCACTTTTATGTACAGCTGTTGGGCGGTATCGCGCTCCATCAAGGACGTATCGCCGAAATGAAAACGGGCGAGGGAAAGACCCTTGTCGCGACCTTGCCGACCTACTTAAACGCGCTTGCGGGAAAGGGAATGCACGTCGTCACGGTCAACGACTATCTGGCGCGGCGCGATGCGGAATGGATGGGGAAGATATTCAGATTTTTGGGCCTCACCGTCGGCGTGGTCGTCCCCGGTATGACGCACGAGGCAAAAAAAGCCGCGTATCAATGCGACATACTGTACGCCACAAACAACGAGCTTGGGTTTGACTACCTCCGCGACAACATGGCTATCAAAAAAGAAGATAAGGTACAGCGCGAACTGTGTTTTGCTATCATAGACGAGGTGGACAGTATCTTGATCGACGAGGCGCGCACACCGCTCATCATTTCGGGGCGCGGTTCAAAATCAAGCGATCTATACGTCACGGCGAACCGATTTGCAAAGTCTGTCGACCATGAAGAGGATATCATCATCGAGGAAAAGGAAAAGACCGTCCGTTTGAGCGAGGCGGGTATAGAGAGAGCGGAGAAGTTCTTTCATATCGAAAACCTTGCCGATCTCGACAACTCCGAACTCAATCACCACATAAACAACGCCTTAAAAGCCAACTTTATCATGAAGAGCGACAGCGATTATATCGTGACCGACGGTGAAATCATTATCGTCGATGAATTTACGGGGCGTCAGATGATAGGCCGCCGCTACAGCGAGGGCTTGCATCAAGCTATCGAGGCGAAAGAGGGCGTGGCGATACGCAACGAAAACAAAACGCTTGCGACTATCACCTTTCAAAACTACTTTAGACTTTACAAAAAGCTGAGCGGTATGACGGGTACGGCAAAGACCGAAGAGGTTGAATTTAAGGGTATCTACAAACTCGACGTCGTCGTACTCCCGACGAATATTCCTATGCAGAGAAACGACGAGAACGACCAACTCTTTACGACGAATAAGGGAAAGCTGAACGCGGTCGTAAAGGATATAGAGGAGTGTTACGGGCGCGGACAGCCCGTCCTCGCGGGTACCGTTTCGGTCGAAAAGTCGGAGGAGCTTAGCCGCCTCTTAAAATCAAAACGGATACCGCACAGCGTGTTGAACGCTAAAAACCACCAACAAGAGGCGGAAATCGTCGCGCAAGCGGGTAAGATTAAGCAAGTCACTATCGCGACGAATATGGCGGGACGCGGTACGGATATCATGCTCGGCGGCAATCCCGAATACCTCGCTAAACAAAAAATGGAAAAGGACGGCTACAAGCACGAGGATATAGAAGCCGCAACCTCCTACGCCAAAATAAACGACCCCGCAATTCAAAGCGCAAAGGAAGAATACAGACGGCACTATGACGCGTTCCGCGCCGCTACCTCCAAAGAAAAAGAAGAGGTCAAGCTCGCGGGCGGTCTCCGCATAATCGGTACGGAACGCCACGAGAGCAGACGTATCGACAACCAGCTGCGCGGCAGAAGCGGACGTCAAGGCGACCCCGGAAGCTCCATCTTTTATATCTCGCTCGACGACGATATCGCCAGAATATTCGGCGGCGATAGGCTCAAAGCCATGACCGCCGCGCTAAACGTCGAGGAGGATATGCCGATAGCAAACGTCGTAATCACCAAACAGATAGAACGCGCCCAAAAAATGGTGGAGGATCGGAACTATTCCGTCCGTAAACGCGTCCTAAGCTACGACGACGTCATGAACCGCCAAAGGGAACTCATGTACAGAGAACGGGATAAGGTACTCACCGGTCAAGATATACATGAATATGTCGTCGAGATGATCCCGAACGTCGCCGCAAGTATTTGTCGGGCTTACGCCGACTTTAATAAGGACATAGCGACGTGGGACTACGAGGCGTTTAACTTTGAGCTCGAACGCGTCCTACTCCCGACGGGAACCGCTCTCGTCACTCAAGACCTTGCGGGACAGCACGACTTTGATCTCCTCGCAAAGACCGTCACCGATAAGGCGGTGGAAACCTACGAGAAAAAAACCGCCGAAATCAATACGGCAACGGAGGAAACGGGGCTTGATTTCGGCGAGATAGAACGCATAGTACTCTTAAAATATGTAGATATGAAGTGGACGGATCACATCGATTCGATGGACGTCCTAAGAAAAGGAATAGGACTCCGCGCATACGGTCAAGTCGATCCCGTTGTCGCGTATCAGAAAGAAGGCTTTGAAATGTTTAACGAGATGACGTACGGGATTCAGACCGAAACCGTCCACGTCCTCATGAAAGGCGAATTCCGCGTCAATATCCCGAAACGCGCCGAAGCGCAAAAGGGAGAAGCGACGTTTGCTTCCGACGGCTCTAAGCCCGCAAAAAAAGCTCCCGTAAAAAAGGATAGAGAGCCGGGTCCGAACGACCCGTGTCCGTGCGGAAGCGGACGCAAATTTAAACATTGCTGTGGAAAATAGTTTTTAAAGTTGAAAATTGAGAGTTGAAAGTTGAAAAGTAAGGATAAAAAGTAGGTGTCATTCTGAACGAAGTGAAGAATCTAAAACGATAGCGGTATGACAGCTAAAATATAAATAGGAATCCTAAAAATTATAAAAAAAAGGATGTGATCGAGTTGATAGAGTTCGACGGGTTGAAAGAGGAATTGAAAAGTATCAATGAAAATTTAGAGTGGGCAGGCGATGCACTTTGACGTCGCGGGACTCAAAGAACAGTTGAAAAGCTTAAACGCGGAACAAGAGACCGACGGGTTTTGGAACGACCTCTCAAAGGCGCAAAGCGTCGGAAAACAAAGCAAATTTATCGAAAACAAAATCTTGAGATTTGAAAAAATCAAAAGCCGTGCCGCGGACGCGGAGCTGCTCATAGAGATGAGCGAGGAGTCGGGCGACGCCGCGGAATTTGAATTTTTGAAGAGCGAGGTGCGCGCCGTCTCCGATATCCTTGAGGAATTGAGGTTGGAAACATTGCTTCGCGGGAAGTATGACGCGCTGAACGCCATTCTGACCCTCCACGCGGGCGCGGGCGGTACGGAAGCGCAAGATTGGTGTAGTATGCTGTTTCGCATGTACACCCGTTATATCGAGCGCAAGGGCTATACGACGAAGATTCTCGACGTCCTCGACGGGGAGGAGGCGGGACTCAAAAGTATCACCTTTACCGCCGACGGCGAAAACGCTTACGGCTATATGAAAGCCGAAATGGGAGTACACAGATTGGTTCGCATTTCGCCCTTTGACGCGAATAAGCGTCGGCATACGTCCTTTGCTTCGCTCGAAGTTATGCCCGAAATCGAGAACGACGACGAACTCGTCATCGACACGGAGGATTTGAGAATAGATACCTTTAGGAGCGGCGGCGCGGGCGGTCAGCACGTCAACAAAACCGATTCGGCGGTGAGAATTACACATATTCCCACGGGAATAGTCGTCGCGTGTCAGAACGAAAGAAGTCAGGTGCAGAACCGCGAGCAAGCTATGAAAATGCTCCGAAGTAAGCTCATCGAAAGACGCGAACGCGAGAGATTAGAACACGAACAAAGCCTAAAAGGCGACCTCAAAAAAATCGAGTGGGGCAGTCAGATACGCTCCTATGTCTTTTGCCCGTATACCATGGCAAAGGATCACCGCACGGGGTACGAAAATACGAATATCGCCGCCGTGATGGACGGGGATATCGAGGGGTTTATTACGGAATTTCTGAAGAAGTCTTAAAATTATGAAAAACGATATAACAATTCTTGCTATAGAAAGCTCATGCGACGAAACGGCGGCGGCGGTGGTGAAAAACGGTACGGAGGTGCTGTCCGATGTGATAGCCTCTCAAATCGAAATTCATCGGCGGTTCGGCGGGGTCGTACCCGAAATAGCGTCGAGAAATCATACGCTCGCCCTCCCCGCCGTCGTCGAAAAAGCCCTCGCGGACGCAAATGTCACGGGAGCGGATATAGACGCGGTGGCGGTGACATACGGCGCGGGGCTCTTGGGCGCGCTGCTTGCGGGCGTGTCTTATGCAAAGGGCTTGAGCTACGCTTGGAAAAAACCCTTGATTGCGGTCAGCCACGTCAAGGGGCATATAGCCGCAAACTACGTTGCCCACGGCGACTTGACCTTTCCGTATATATGCGTCCTCGCAAGCGGCGGTCACAGCGCGGTTTTAAAGATAGACGATTACGATAAGATAGAATTATTGGGGTGTACAAAGGACGATGCGGCGGGCGAAGCCTTTGACAAGGCGGCGCGTGTACTCGGACTGCCGTATCCCGGCGGACCGGAGATACAAAGGCTCGCTATGGAGGGGAATCCGACGCTCTGTTTTTCAAAGCCGTTTAAGAGCGAATCGGGCTACGACTTTTCTTACAGCGGGTTAAAAACCGCGGTGGTGAATTATATGGCGAACAATAAGGACGGAGCAAACCGCGCCGACGTCGCCGCGTCGTTTCAGCTCGCGGCGGTCAATCAACTAAAAGACGCGGCTATCCGCGCCGCAAAAGCCTACGGAATCAAGAGAATCGCGCTTTCGGGCGGCGTGGGTGCAAACCTAAAATTGAGAGAGGAACTCGACCGCGAAGCAACGGAAAACGGGATAAAGACCTATTTTCTGCCCCTCGGATTGTGTACGGACAACGCCGTCATGATCGGAGCGGAAGCGTATTTTATGATAAAAAAGGGAAAGCCGTTCGCGGATTTGTCCCTTGACGCGGAAGCGGTTTTAAAAGTTGAAAGTTGAGAGTTGAGAGTTGAAAAGTAAGGATTTTTTTAATGCAGAATGCAGAATGCAGAATGCAGAATGGCGGAATAAAAGAAAAGTAGGAGTCATTCTGAGCGAAGCGAAGAATCTAAAACGTTGGCTGCACAATGATTAAAACAAAAAGTAGGCGTCATTCTGAGCGAAGCGAAGAATCTAAAACGTCAGCGAGATAATTGCAGAAACAATAAGTGGGGATAATAAGAGGTGTAATTCGGGGAAATCGTTTGAGATTCTTCGCAAGCTCAGAATGACAACGACTCTTTAATTATCCGCAATTCTGCATTCTGCATTCTGCATTCTGCATTCTGCATTAAAAAAATTATTACTTAAAAAAAAGGGGTAAACAGTGTTATATTCTTTAGACAAAACTCATTACAAGCATTTTGAAACGTATGAGATCAACAAGCTCGCGCCGCGTGCGTACTTTATTCCGTTTTCGGCAAAAAAAACCGCCGAACGGGTGAGCGTGCCTTTGGCGCGCTATAAGAGCGATCGTGTGACGCTTTTGTCGGGGGAATGGCAGTTTAAATACTACCCGAAAATCTCGGAGCTTCCGACGCTGTTCGATTCGGGAGAAGTCCCGTTTGACGAGATTCTTGTGCCGTCCGATTGGCAGAGGACGGGCTATGAGCCGCCCGTCTATCTCAATACAAAATATCCGTTTAAGCTCGACCCGCCGAATTTTCCGGAGGATTGTCCGTGCGCCGTCTATCGCAAGAAATTTTCGGTTTCGGACGTGACCCGCGGATATTTAATCACCTTTTTGGGGGTTGCGTCGGGCTTTGACCTATACCTAAACGGAGAGCATTTCGGCTATAGCGAGGGCGCGCATAACCCCGCGGAATTTGATCTCACGGGCTTTGTGAGGAGAGGAGTAAACGAGATTCTTGCCGTGGTCTACAAATGGACGACCGCAACGTATCTCGAATGTCAAGACATGTTCCGCGAAAACGGGATTTTCCGCGACGTGTATCTCACGGAGCGTCAAAAGAGCTTTTTAGAGGATTATGAGATAAAGACGGTGAAAATCGGCGGAAAATACAATATCAAGCTGACTATCGACGGGAAATTCGGCGAAAACTGCTCGGTAAACGTAGCCGTGACGGATAGGTCGGGAAAGGTTTTGGGACAAAAAAACGTCTTAGCCGAAAAGCGGATTTTCCTTACGATCGACGGTATAGAAGCGGCTGATTGGAGCGCGGAAACTCCGAACGTCTATTATCTCGAAATCACCTTGACCGACAACGGACAAGAAACGGAGTTTGTCCGCGACATAGTAGGCTTTAGGACGATAGAGATTGACGGCGAGGTCTATCGGTTTAATGACAAGGCGGTGAAATTCCTCGGCGTAAACCACCACGACACCGACCCCGTGAACGGCTATGTCATGACCGCGTTACAGCTCGAAAACGACGTCAAACTCATGAAAGCGTACAATATAAACGCGGTGAGGACGTCGCATTACCCGCCCGACCCGATTTTTCTAATGTACTGCGATTTGTACGGGCTGTATGTCATCGACGAAGCGGATATCGAAACTCACGGCTGTTATGCGGAGATATACAAGCCCGACCTAATAAGCCACGACAAAAAATGGGAGGATCGGTATATAGATAGGATAAAGCGCATGTACATGAGGGACAAAAACCGTCCGTCAATCGCGCTTTGGTCGCTCGGAAACGAGGCGGGCGGCTACAACAATCAAGATACGGCTTACGCGTATTTGAAAGACGTCTGTCCCGAAATCCCCGTCCATTACGAGGCGGCTTGCCGCACGATTCGTTTTCGCTACGATGTGACCTCCGAAATGTATCCCGACTATAACAGAATAAAGAAAATCCCGTTGAGAAAGGCTCAAAAGAAATATTACGGCGCGCCGTACTTTGTCTGTGAATACTGCCACGCTATGGGAGTGGGGCCGGGGAGCCTAAAGGAGATGACTGAGCTGTTTTTCAGCGCGGAGATTTTCCTCGGCGGCTGTATTTGGGAATGGGCGGATCACGCGGTCTATCACTCCGACGGAAAATACAAATACACCTACGGCGGCGACCACGGCGAGGCGGTACACGACGGCAATTTTTGCGTGGACGGCTTGACCTATCCCGACAGAAAGCCGCACACGGGGCTTTTAAACGTCAAGGTCAATTACAGCCCCGTTCGGGTGAAACGGACGGGTGCGAACACCTTTGACTTTTTGAACCGCTATTTCTTTAAGGGGACGGAAAAGATCGCCGTCGAGTACACGGTCGAAAAGGACGGTTCGGTGACGGATAACGGCACTCTGCGGTTTGAGGTTGCGCCCGAAGGAAGGGAGAGCTTTACGCTTAATTGCGGCGGGACCGAGCCGAATCCGAAGGAGAAAAAACGCAAGACCGCCGTCGAACCCGATAGTGATATATATGTGACTTTCACCTATCGCGACACGGAGAGCGGCGAGGTGATCGCGTCGGAACAGCTTGCTATCGCGGAGCGGTGCGGGGGCTTTTCCGAAGCCGTTGAAAAGGACGGCGCGGCGGCGAACGCTGCGGACGACGGTATCGCCGTGACATTTGATGGCGGCGAAGTCTTTATAAGCAAAAAATCGGGGAATATCGAGAGGCTTGTCTACGGCGGTAAAAACGTTCTCTCCGAAAATCCTTCGGACGGAATCACGGGAATCTATGAGAACGTCATGCGCGCACCGATAGATAACGACAGAAACATTGCGCCCGATATGAAAAAATTGGGATATGACTCGCTTGTACCGTATGTCAAAAAGATAGAGATCGACGAAAAGAAGACAAACGGACGGGCGGTCGCTATATCGGTTGAAAAATATCTGATAAACGGGAAAGGGCATGCTCTGTTTAAGGTATCGAATCTCTATACCGTGACCGCGGACGGGACGGTAAGCGTCGCGGTCGTGCTAAAGCGGAAACAAAAGAGAGGACTACGGCTGCTCACACGCGTGGGCTACAGTTTCGAGGCGAACGAGTGCTACACACGCGTCAAATATTTCGGGCGGGGGAGCGCGGAAAATCTACCCGACTTTAAAGAACACGCGCCGGTCGGGGTGTATGAGGCGCTGATTTCCGACTTGCACGAGCCGTATATAAAGCCGCAAGACAACAACTATCATACGGATACGCGTTGGATAGAGTTTCAAACCGATTGCGGCTGTCCCGCCTTTAGAATAGAGGCCGACGGGCGGTTGCTTGGGTTTGCTGCGCATGATTACACGCAAAAAGCACTTGCCGCCGCAACGCATAACGAGGATTTGACACGCGGCGAAACCGTGTTTGTCAGTATCGACGGGTATACGGCGGGCGCGGGGAGCAACAGCTGCGGTCCGCTGCCCCTCGAAGAGTATCTGTTGCGCCCTACGAAAGAATATAAGTATTCTTTCATTATTCGGGGCGACGCTAATAACAGAAAATAATAACCATTATTTTAAAAATAAATAATTTAGGAGGTAGCAAGTATGCATACGGTGTATGTTACAAAAAAGATCAAAAGTACGCTGAACGTGTACATCGAGGAATCTGTGACGTCTACAAACGACGTGATGAAGGAAGAAAGCTACAAGCCTTTCGATGTTTTGATATCAAAAATTCAAACGCTCGGAAAGGGCAGGGGGGACAACGCTTTCGTGTCAAACGAGGGCGGGTTGTACATGAGTATACTTATTCCCGACAACGGTAAGGTCGGCGAAATAGTTACTCCGCTTGCGGGCGTAGCCGTCGCAAGAACCCTCGCGGAGTACGGAGTCGTTGCGCGGCTCAAATGGGTAAACGACGTATTTGTCCGCGACAAAAAGATTTGCGGTATTTTGGCTGAACGCATCGAAAAGGACGGAAAAGGCTTTATCGTCCTCGGTATCGGCTTAAACGTCAACAACAGCGACTTCGGCACCCTCGGTTCGGTGGCGACCTCTATGAGGCTCGTGACGGGCGCGGACGGCTACCGCATATCCGATATTTTGGCAAGCCTACTCGATAATATTACGGAGCTTTTGCATTCCACAAAAAAGGAAATCATAGGCGCGTACCGCGATTTGTCTATGCTCACGGGCAAAAAGGTGCTTGTAAACGAAACGAAAGAAATCGTCACCGTCAAAGGGATCGACGACAACGCATATCTCGTTATCGAAACCGCAAAGGGGACGAGAACGCTTTTGAGCGGCAGCATTACGCTGCTCAATATTTGGGAATACAAATAAAAGTTGAAAGCGGAAAGTTGAGAGTTGAAAAGTAAGGATTTTTTAAATGCAGAATGCAGAATTGCGGATAAAAAGTAGATGTTCTCTCGTAGGGGACGATGACCACATCGTCCCACACCGAATAATGACAGATTTGTTATGCGGATACGGGACGATGTGGTCATCGTCCCCTACAAAATGACAACGAATTCTCTTTAAATCCGCAATTCTGCATTCTGCCTTTTGCATTCAAGAATAACGGCATTCTGCATCAAATAAAAATTAAGGGAAAACAAATGAGGCTTTGGATAAAAATAATAAAGGGTGAAAGGGTCGCGCACGGGATTGTGCGCGAGGTGAGGGGCGACTATGACGGCTTGACCGCGGATATGCGGACGGTTTGCGAGGAGCTCGATATTCCCACGCCTATGATACTCCGAAGCCGGTTTAAACAGCTTGAGGAATTTAATATTTTGAAGCTTATGCCGAACGACTTTATCGAGAGTGTAAATTTTGATTGGCTCTGTTTGGAGAATTGCGTAGAAAGTTGAAAATTGAAAATTGAAAGTTGAAAATTATTGAAAGTTAAGAGTTGAAAGTCGAAAGTTGAGAGTTGAAAATTAAAAGTTGAAAATTGCGGATAAAAATCGGCGTCATCTTGAGCGCGGCGAAAGATCCGAAACGTTAGCCGTACGATAGCCGAAACAAAAAAGCGGACTTTGAGTAAGGGTGATTCGGAGAAATCGTTTTAGATTCTTCGCTAAGCTCAGAATGACACATACTTTTAAATCCTTAACTTTCAACTTTCAATTTTCAACTTTCAACTTAAAAAACTATATTTATTCTCAAAAATATGATATACTGTTATTCATTAACTACATAGAGGAAATTATGTCGGAAAATACAAACAATAACAACAATGCGGTAAACGAGAACATAACTCCCGAAACCCTTGCCGAATCCATTCAAATTCGTCGGGAAAAGCTAAGGGAGCTGATTGACGCGGGCAAAAACCCGTACGAGGAGACCGTCTACGCTAAAAATGCTAACGCGGCGGAAATTCTCTCCGACTATGAAAAATATGCGGAGAGGAGCGTTTCGGTCGCGGGTAGGATTATCTCGCGCAGAATCATGGGAAAGGCAAGCTTTTGCCATATCCTCGACGGGAGCGGGAGCATTCAGATATATCTCAAAGCGGACGAGCTCGGCGAAACTTACGAGGACTTTAAGCGTTGGGATATCGGCGATATCGTCGGCGCAAGCGGCGCGGTATTTACCACGCACAAAGGCGAGATTTCGGTACGCGTGACGGAGATTAAGCTGCTGTCAAAGTCGCTTTTGCCTCTGCCCGAAAAGTACCACGGCTTAAAAGACCCCGATCTCCGCTACAGACAGCGGTATGTGGATTTGATAGCGAACCCCGAAGTGAAAAATACTTTTATCGCGAGGAGCGGTATCATTCGCGCTATCCGCGAATTTTTGGACGGCGAAGGCTATCTTGAGGTCGAAACCCCTATTTTAAACACCATAGCGGGGGGAGCGGAGGCAAGACCGTTCGTCACACACCACAATACGCTCGATCTCGATATGTATCTCCGTATAGCCCCCGAACTGTATCTAAAGCGGTTGATCGTAGGGGGCTTCGAGCGCGTCTACGAGATGGGACGGCTGTTTAGAAACGAGGGAATGAGCATTCGCCACAACCCCGAATTTACGACGGTAGAGCTGTACGCGGCGTATTCGGACTACAACGATATGATGACGACCGCGGAAAAAATGATTGAATTTACCGCGAATAAAGTCCTCGGTACGACGGAAATCGTCTATCAAGGGACGCCTATCAATCTCGGCGCGCCGTGGAAACGCATGACGATGGTCGAGGCGGTCAGAGAAATCGCGGGGATAGATTGCGAAAAAGAGTCGCTCGACAAGCTCAAAAAACTTGCAAAAACAAAGGGTATAGACCTCAAAGCCGATACCTCATGGGGTGCGGCGGTCTACGCGCTTTTTGACAATCTTGTGGAGGACAAGCTGATACAGCCGACCTTTATCACCGAATACCCCGTCGAAATCTCTCCGCTTGCAAAAAAGAAAAAGACGGACAAGACTATGACGGAACGGTTTGAGATCTTTATCTACGGACGGGAGCTTGGAAACGCGTATTCGGAGCTGAACGACCCGATAGACCAAAAACAGAGGTTCGCCGACCAAATGAAAAAACGCGAAAAGGGCGACGAGGAAGCGCACCTTGCGGATAACGATTTTGTCACCGCGCTCGAATACGGAATGCCGCCGACGGGAGGAATGGGAATCGGGATCGACCGATTGGTCATGTTTTTGACCGACAGCACTTCTATTAGAGACGTGTTGTTGTTTCCGACTATGAAACCCGTTAAAAATTGAAAATTGAAAGTTGAAAAGTGAGGAATTTATAAATGCAGAATTGCCGATAAAAGAAAAGTCGGTAATTCTCTTGTAGGGGACAATGCCCTCATCGTCCCACACCGAAAAATGATACCGTTTTTTTATACGGATACGGGACGATGAGGGCATCGTCCCCTACAAGAATGCCAGCTTTGTTCAGAATTACACCTACTATAGAGGAAACATATGAAGCTAAAAACGCCTATACTTGACTGTGTACTAAACTACCACGCCAAAACGCCTACGCGCTTTCATACGCCCGGACACCAAGGGGTATTTAAGGGCGGGATTTTTAAGGGTTCGGGCTACGACATTACGGAGCTTTCGTTCTCCGACAATCTGCTCTATACGAGCGGAATAATCAAGGAGTCGGAGGAGCAAGCCGCTGAATTTTACGGTTCTTGCGGCACGCTCTATTTTACGAACGGCGCGACGAGCGCGGTTTTTGCGGCGGTTTCCGCCGTTGCGGGCTACGGTAAAAATATCGTGATCGGCAGAAATTGCCACAAATCCGTATTAGCCGCCGCTTCTTCCAACGGGTTAAAACCCTTCTTTTTTGACATGGAGGACGACGGAGAAGGGTATCTATACCCCGCAAAAGCCGCCGCCGTCGAAAAAGCCCTCAAAAAAATCCCCGACGTCGCCGCCGTCGTCATCACGTCGCCCGACTATTTCGGACGCTGTGCCGAAACGGGCGATATATACAAGGTCGTCAAGGAGTACGGGACGCGGCTCATCACCGATCAAGCGCACGGCGCGCACTTTGTCTACAGCGGGCTTTTGCCGCTGTCGGCGGTGGGGCGGTCGGATTATGTCATAGACAGCTGTCACAAGACCATGCCCGTATATTCGGGCGGGGCGATACTTCATTGCTCAAGCGACAAATTTAGGCTCGAAGCTGAGCTGAAACGCGCCGCATTCCATACGACGAGTCCTCAATACCTTACTCTTGCGTCGATAGATTATGCGATAGCGAGAATGGCGGACGACGGAGGAAGCGTCTATGCGGGCTTGTATTCAAAGCTGCACGACTTTGTACGCGCTATCGAAAATACCGACTTTTGCTATGTAAATAACGAAAACCATAACACGAGCGACTTTTCGCGGTTGGTGTTAAACTGCGGTGAATATTCGGGAGAACAGCTCTCTCAAGAACTCGAAAAACGCAATATCTATGCGGAGATGAGCTACGGAAACCGCGCAGTATTTATCCTCTCGCCTTACAATCCGAACGCGCTCGATAAGCTTGCGGCGGCGATAAAGGACATCAAGCTGACCGAAAAGGCAAAGGAAATCCACTTCCCGCCCGCATGCGACACGACGGAGAGTACGTTGTTTTTGTCGGGACGGCAGATTGAATTTATCGATATAGAGGAAGCGGAGGGACGCATTTCCGCGGTAGAAATCGGGATCTATCCTCCCGGTACGCCCGCGGTGGTCAGAGGGAGCGCGGTGACCCGCGAAGCCCTCGACTACTTCTTAAAAAACAAGGGAAAGCTGTTCGGGCTTATAGAAGGGAAAGTAGCGGTAAGAGTTGAGAATTGAAAGTTGAAAGTTGAAAAGTGAGGATAATCAGAGATATGATTCGGAGAAATCGTTTTAGATTCTTCACAAGCTCAGAATGACACTTGCTTTTTAAAGTTGAGAATTGAGAGTTGAAAGTTGAAAAGTGAGGATAAGAAGAGGTAGGTTCTGAGCTCGTTTTAGATTCTTCACAAGCTCAGAATGACACCGACTTCTTTATCGGAGCAAAGCGACCATAACTTTTCAACTTTCAACTCTCAACTTTCAACTTAAAAAAAGGATATTATGTTTGTTACGATAGAAGGCTGTGAACGCGTAGGAAAAAGCACCTACATCGAAATGCTTAAAGAGTATCTCTTAAAGAGGGGGATTGCGGACAAGACCCTTTTTACACGCGAGCCGGGCGGGAGTCCGATTGCGGAGCGCATAAGGGGCGTGATACTCGACCCGTCCTATCTTGGGCGCATGTCGGCGCATACCGAAGCGTTACTTTATGCGGCGGCGCGCTGTCAGCATATCGACGAAACGATACTGCCCGCGCTTAGGAGCGGAAAAAACGTGGTTTGCGACAGGTATATTCATTCGTCGTACGCTTATCAGGCTTTTGCGAGGGGACTCGGAAAGGATTGTGTGGAGAGTTTGAATATGTACGCGGTAAAAAATTGTATGCCCGACGCCGTACTGTTTATAGACTTGAGTCACGAGAGGGCTTATTCACGCGAGGACGGGCAAAACGACCGCATGGAATTGGAAGCTGCGGAGTTTCATAAAAGGGTTTATGAGGGCTTTAAGGAGCTTGAGAGGACTGAAAAAAACTTTTATACGATAAAACCTACGGGAAAGGAAGAAACTTTTTTAAGAATAACGGAGATTTTAGAGAAAATAGGGTTTTTTAAATTGAAAATTGAGAATTGAGAATTGAGAATTGAAAATTGAAAAGTGAGGAATTAAGTAATGCAGAATGCAGAATGCAAAATTGCGGATAAGAAGAGAGGGGATTCGGAGAAATCGTTTTAGATTCTTCGCTATGCTCAGAAAGACACCGATAAAAAACATAAGGACACCCGCTTAAAGTCGGAACAGACCTTATAAATTACGAGACTTTTTGAAAAGAGCGCGAGAAAAAATTTTCTAGAAAATTTTGTCTCGCGACCTCTATTATCAAAAAAAAAGGAGAGCGCATGTTTTATCTTGAGAGCGAGCCGGTGCGCCGATTTAGGAGTCAGGCGGCGAGCGGCGGTTTAAAGCACAGCTATCTTTTGGTTACGCCGTCGGAGCGTGCGGCGCGGGAGGTTTTTACGCTGTTTGCGCTCACGGTGTTTTGTAAGAGCGGCAAGGTTGAGCCGTGCTTTAGCTGCGGGGAATGCCGCAAGGTGTTAGGGGGCAATCATTCGGGAATATTTGTGTCGGAGGGTAAATTCAACGTCGCCGACGCCGAAACGATGATCGCCGATCTGTACATAAAACCGATCGACGGAGACAACAAGCTGTACTATATCGGCGGCGTGGACGCGCTTTTGCCCGCCGTACAAAATAAGCTTTTAAAATCTCTCGAGGAACCGCCGGAGGGCGTTATATTTTTTTTGAGTGCAAAGAACGAGGACGCCGTGTTAAAAACAGTACTGTCGCGGTGCGAAAAGCTGTATTTGACGGCGTCGGACCGTGCGGACGCGGCAAAAATCCTATCGGAAGAATTTAAGGGCGACCCGTTTGTCGCGACCGCGGTCATGCTTGCGGACGGATTTACGGACAATGCAAGGAATATGATCGCCGACGTCGAATACCGCAAGCTGTATTTTGAATGTATAGAGATATTGAACGGACTGAAAAAAAGCGGCGAGATTATTCGGTATCTATACCGCCCCGCCTTTGAAAAAGAACACTTTAAGGACACGCTGAATATCTTTGAGGCAATCATAAACGAGACCGTACAAGGCTTGGCGCAAGGCGACGAAAAACGGGTCTTGATAAAGGGTGCGGAAATCGCCGCGCTCACGCGTTACGTCTATCTGATCATGGATGCGCGAAAACGGGTTTTCTTTAATACGGGGAGCATTTCCGTCGCGGAAAACCTCATGATGGGAATGCTGGAGACGAGTTATCTTACTAAAAGTTGAAAATTGAAAGTGGAAAGTTGAAAATTAAGGAACAAACTAAAAAAATCGGTGTCATTCTGAGCATAGCGAAGAATCTAAAACGTCGGCGGTATAACGACTAAATAAAAATCGGTGTCATTCTGAGCATAGCGAAGAATCTAAAACGTCGGCGGTATAACGACTAAATAAAAATCGGATTTAAATTAGATATAATTCGGAGAAATCGTTTTAGATTCTTCGCAAGCTCAGAATGACACTTACTTTTTATCGGAGCGTAGCGATGCCTCAATTTTCAACTTTCAACGGCGGGTGAAACGTCACGTTTCCGTTTGAGATTCTTCGCAAGCTCAGAATGACACATGCTTTTTTATCGGAGCATAGCGACACCTTAACTTTCAACTTTCAACTCTCAATTTTCAACTTAAAAAAATAGGTATATATATTAAAACTGATATAAAAAAACGGAGGTACGGACAATGCCGATTATAATAGGTGTTAAATTTAACAACAAGGGAAAAGCGTATTATTTTGATCCGCTCGGCGAGGAATTTGTCGAGGGCGACGGGGTGATCGTCGATACCGCAAAGGGCGACGAGTACGGACTCGTTGCGCTTGGGAATAAATCCGTGCGCGATTACGAGATCGTTGCGCCGCTCAAAAGTATTTTGAGACGGGCGACGGAGGAGGATAAGGCGGCGTATATAAAAAATCTTGAGGACAAGCCCGAAATTTTAAGGCTTACGCTCGAAAAAATTCAAGCGCGGGGTCTTGTCATGAAGCTTGTCGACGCGGAATACGCGTTTGACCGCTCCAAACTCGTCATATATTTTACCGCGGCGGGGCGCGTGGATTTTCGCGAACTCGTCAAAGACCTTGCCGCCGTGTTTCGCGTCAGAATAGAGTTAAGACAAATCCATGAGCGCGACGATGTGAAACTGCGCGGTGCGCTTGCGTCTTGCGGCAGACCGTGCTGCTGCTGTAATCATTTGAGCGATTTTGCAAAAGTGTCGATAAAAATGGCAAAGATTCAAGGGCTGTCGCTCAATCCCGCCAAAATCAGCGGGGTGTGCGGACGGTTGATGTGCTGTCTGTCCTACGAAAACGCATACTATAAGGAGATGTTTAAAGAGATGCCGCGTGTCGGGTCAAACGCCGTGACACCCGACGGAGAAGGGACGGTCGAGGGGAACGATATACTGCGCCAAACCTCAAAGATCAGAGTGAAACTCGCCGACGGAACGTACGATATGCGCGTCTATAAGCTGAATGACCTCAAAAACACCGTAAAACAGTCGGAAAAGGAACTCGGTGAAGACGAAGGCGAGCTGAAAGAGCTGGAGTGATTTTATTTTTTTGATGAGAGAGGGTGCAAAGACAAAATTTTTTCTCTGCACTCTTTTCAAAAAGTCTTAGTAATTTATAGTGGAATAGCATGGTCGGAGAAGAACGCTCCGACCTTTATTTCTTTATTTTTTTTATTAAATTATTTTTTCAAAGATATTGACAAATTAAAATATATTTGATATACTGTGCATGCTACATATCTGAATTTTAATATACAAGGGGGAAAGGTAACATTTTCTCATAATAATTTTAGGCTTATATCGGCTTAGGTAAAAAGTGTGTTTTTCCCTATGAATATGAGCTTTAAAGTTTTTGTGAGGAAATCCGATAAAAAACCTTTTTCTTGTTATTCAGGTGTGTAGCAACATTGGGAAGATGCACTTTTTATAATAGTGTTTTCTGTTTTTTGTTGACTGATATGCCGCCCAATGTTTTTTTAAATCAAACAACGGGAGGTATTTTTTTTAGCGTCAAAATTGTTTTTTGTAGTAATAAATACGAAATCGAAAAACAAAAGGAGTATTATCGATACAAAAAAGCATTTTTTGTATCACACTGTTGAAATTCTCGGAGGAATTCGAAAGGATTTTTAAATTATGTATTGACAATTGCTCTTTTGTGTACTAAAATGAATTTAATCTACTAAACAGGAGGAATTTTTTATGATCAATTTTTTCAAGAAAAAAGGTTATTTAACGCTTTTTGTGTCGGCTTTGGTGTTGATTATCGCTTTTTATTTCGGCGGTGTCAACTTCCTTAGACTGAATACGGGAGCGGAACAGCAAGTCAGAACGGTTGTGTTACAAGACAAAGCCGTTGATTATCAGAGCTTTTTTGACGGGTTTGACGAGGATTCTTATGCCGTGTTAGACGGAAACAGTATAGAGTTTTTCGGAAAACAGACGATAGACGCGTCCGTCTTTGACTACATAGACAATGTTTCTTATGAGGACAAACAAGCTGCGGAAACCTCTGTCGAATACGATATTTACTACGACGCGGACAGAAACGTCATGTTTTTAAGCGCGGAACTTACGGATTTAGACGGGGTAAAGGTCTTTGACGATGTAGCGGGTGTTCCGTTTATTTCAGACGATGGGGAGATTGATATTGCGTTTAGTTTGGACGGAAATGTGATCTTTTTAAGCGACTTAGAAGCCGCGGGAGTAGTCAATAATTGCGGTTGGTTGAGTACGCTTTTAAAGGTAGCGATTGCGGTCGCTGTTGTCGCTGTGCTTGTTGCGGTTATTGTTGTTGCCGCGCCTGCAGCGGTTGCGGCGATATCTGCCGCGGGACCTATCCTTGCGGCGGGGGCGGTAACCACGACGGTAGTCACGGCGACGGGGGCGGCGGTAGCGACGACAACGGTGGCGGCAACGGTTGTGGGAGCCGCTGTTGCGGGGGCTACTGCTGCTGCGGGGGCTGCTGCTGCGGCTGTTGCGTCGACGGCGTTTGCCGTTGCATTGACTACCGCGGCGGTTGCGACGGCGGCGGCGGTGGCGTTGAGTGTGGCGGCAACTGCCGAATATGGTGAAGAGGTAATGGAAAGACCGATCGGAGGAGATTGGACCGAAGTTATCAGTAGGGCGAGCGGTGCATTGCTTGCACTCATTTATAACGGTATTAAATAC
>JAITOQ010000087.1 GCA_031289865.1 Clostridiales bacterium | reverse complement strand
TCGTCCCGTATCCGAAGTAGCGTCTACTTTAAATCCGCAATTCTGCATTCTGCATTCTGCATTCTGCATTCTGCATTCTGCATTCTGCATTCTGCATTCTGCATTCTGCATTCTGCATTTTGAATTAGAAAAATATGAAAACAATAAATAAAGCCTCGTCAAAAAAAATAATCACCCTCGTTTTGACCGCGATTATACTGATCGGTTCGGTTCTTTTTGCGTACGGCGATAGGGCGAAGCCGTTTTATAAAATGTATACGCTCTTGACTTGGGATACAAAAAACTATGAGGACGGCAGTACGCAAAAAACCGAATTAAGGACGATTGTCTATATCAATCTCTTTGTTTCGAGTACGGGCGAGGCGTGTCTGATGATGCCCGTGCCGATAGAGGACGAGGGCGACGAGAATTATGGGAAATTTATGGTGAATGACAACGGCGATTTTGTCTACACGCTGATTCCGATGACGATGTATTATGTCGGACTGAAAAAGTACGGGCGCGTAATGTTCGCGACGGCGGATTATATAAAATGGCTGATGATGACACAAAGCGGAGTTGCCGCCGACAGCGACGAGATGAAGGAATTTTTGAGTAAAGCAATCTTGTTTTATATGTATACCTATATGTACGGGGATTATATCATTCCCGACCTCGACAACAAGATGATCGCTATGCAAGGTCCGGAAGAAGCCAAAGAACCCGGCGACCTCGCGAAACACCTCTATCCGCAATATTTTGCGATACACATTCCCGACTTAAACGGGGCAAAAAGCTCCTTGACCAAAAAAGAGGGGGTGTATTTTCCAGTCGAGTACAAAAATTCGGATTATTCACAGCTTCCCGACCCGAACGACTCCACGCAATGGCTTTCGCTCTTTTTAAAGGGCGGGTCGGTGTATGATAAGTATCGTAGCGACGGCACAAAATATATTCCTTATGAAGAAAATAAATTTGGGACCTATCAGTTCACAAAAACCGACAAGCTCGTGATCGTCGGCGAAAACGGAAATCCGCTCCAAATGCTGTATTTTAAGGGGTATCTCTATCACGCGCCCGTCGGAACGGACGGCAATCCGATAGAAACGCGTATGTCTATGCTTACCTCGACGTTTTTTGAGAGCAACAGAATAAGAGTGCATTACAATCCGCAATCGTCTTTAGTGAAGACGTTGCTGGAATTGATTTTTAGTTGAACGCTGAAAGTTGAGAGTTGAAAAGTGATGATATTTAGAGATGTGATTCGGAGAAATCGTTTGAGATTTTTCGCAAGCTCAGAATGACACCGACTTTTTAGCTAACAAGTAATAGGTAATAGGTAATAAGTGCGGATAAATATAATAATGACCTCACTTGTTACCTATTACTTATTACTTTGAAAAATCGGTGAACGGGCTACTAAAGAAAGTCCTCTCGCTCCGTCCGTTGCGATATTAGATGCAACGTCACGTTGCGCACACATTGTCTTTGTTCCGAATAGAATATATCATGGAAAATTCGGAAAAGAGAGTACATTTTATCGGTATCGGCGGGATAAGTATGAGCGCGCTGGCGCGGCATGCGCTTAGGCGGTATGCGGTCAGCGGTTCGGATATCAAGCTAAACGCGTTGACGGACGGGCTGGCGCGGTCGGGCGCGGAGGTTTACGAGGGGAGCGACCCGCAAAAAACCGCGGAGGCGTGGCTCGTGGTCTACAATTCCGCTATAAGAGCGGACGACCCCGAACTCGCCGCCGCAAAACGAAACGGAGTCAAGACTGCGGCGCGCAGCGAATACCTTGCGTGCGTTGCGTCGGAGGCTGAAAAATGTATCGCCGTATCCGGTATCCACGGCAAATCCACGGTAACCGCCCTCTTGTCCGCCGCATTCAAAAACGCGGACGCGCCGTTTTTTGCGCACGTCGGCGCGGAGGTCCCCGATATCGGCGGGAATTATTACAATCAAGGCAATAGGTTTTTTATCACGGAGGCTTGCGAATACAAAGGGAGCTTTTTGACCCTAAGCCCCGACATTGCGGTCATTCTAAACGTCGAAATGGATCACCCCGACTATTATGCCGACGAGGAGAGCGTGTTCGCCGTCTTTCGGAGATTTGCCGAACGGATAAGGAGCGGAGGGACGCTGATACTCCATGCGGACGAAAAATACAGACGGCTCTATGAAAACCTTAGAAGCGATATCACGGTAGCGACCTTCGGGATCGGTTGCGGAAAATATTCCGCGCAAAACCTTAGGCGGTCGGACGACAAGGATTACGGCTATATTTTTGACCTCTATATCGACGGTGAATTCGTCGCGGAGGTAAAAAACAAGCTGTACGGCCGCCACAACGTCCTAAACGCCCTCGCATGTCTTGCCGCGACTGACAGCTCGGGAATAGACAGACAGCCGGTCATAGAGGGTTTTGCGCGGTTTCGCGGGGTAAAACGCCGCTTTGAGCCGCTTGGGTCGGTCGGCGCGTGCCGCTTGATAGGAGACTATGCTCACCACCCAAGCGAGATACGCGCCCTCATAGCCTCCGCACGCGAAGGGTTTGACGGTCGGATAGCGGCGGTCTTTCAGCCCCATACCTATTCGAGGACAAAAAAACTCTTCGACGAATTTTGCGACGTCCTAAAGGGCGCGGACAAGCTCTTTATCCTAAAGGAATACCCCGCCCGCGAAACCCCCGATATGGGCAAAAGCGCGTACGACTTGTTTTGCGCGATAAATGCGGCGGCAACGGAAGAAAAGGCGGCAACAACCGACGCGATTTATTGTAGGGGACGATGCCCACATCGTCCCGAAACCGAACGGATAGAACCCGAATATTACGCCGAATACTCCGCGACGTTTGCGGAGCTTGCGGAACGAATCCACTCGTGCGCAAAGGACTTTGACTGTATTTTGATAGTCGGGGCGGGGGATATCGACGGGATAACTGCGTATTTATAAAAATCCGACTTAAAAAAGGAATATTTTACTGAAATTGCGGTATCATTATAGTGCCGTAATTTTTTTACGGCAATTTTTGCAAACCGCTTGACAAAAGCGGAAAAGGAGTGTAGAATATATGCAACAAGGGGGCGTTATGTTAAAGACATTCGAGGTTGAAAATTTTTCAGGGTTTAAGAAACGGTTAGTATTTGATCTGTCAAAAATCAGAGAATATCAATTCCAAAGCGATTTAATTCAAAAAGGCTTGGTCAATAAAGCGATCGTTGTGGGAAAAAACGGCAGCGGAAAGTCAAATCTAGGGTTGGCTCTTTTTGATTTGACCACGCATTTGACCGATAAAATAAAAATAAGATCGCCGTTTTGGTATTGTAATTTAGATTCAAACGCAAAAGTGGCTGAATTTAAATACACCTTTCTCTTCGGAAAAGAGGAGGTTATCTATGAGTACGCAAAGACGACGCCTATCAATCTTGTTTACGAACGGTTGTTTGTCAACGGAGAAAACATGATCGACTATAATCATCGCAACAAAAAAAACAACGTTATTCAATTACCTGAAGCAAATAATTTAAACATTGATTTGCCGAGTGACGATTTATCCATTATAAAATATATCTACAGAAATACAAGACAAACAGAGGACTCCGCACTTTCAAAGCTAATAAAATTTACGGACAATATGCTTTGGTTTCGTTGTTTGAAAAACAACGAATTTGGTGGGTACAGAGAAACCGCTCAACGACTTGTTGATATGATTTACCAAAAAAATGCGTTAAAGCAATTTGAAGAATTTTTATCGGACAACAATTTGAATTACAAATTGAGTATAGAATTTAATCCTTCGCTTAACCAGCGGGATATTATGGCGAACTTTAAAAAAGGCAGTGTGCCTTTTTCGTCGATTTTTTCTACAGGAACGGGTGCATTATGGTTGTACTTTCACTGGTCGTTGGAGTTTGACAGCATCAGTTTTTTGTTTTTGGACGAATTTGATGCATTTTATCATTTTGAAACAGCGGAATATATTCTAAAGGATATTAATAAAAGATCGTCCTTTCAGGCGGTTGTCACGACGCACAACACCTCGCTTTTGAGCAATGACACAACCCGTCCAGACTGCGCGTATATTTTGTGCGACAACAAGCTGACTTGTTTGAGTGATTGCACGGATAAAGAGATCAGAGAGGCGCATAATCTCGAAAAAATGTATAGAAACGGAGCGTTTGAGTATTGAATATCTTATTGATCGCAGAGGGCGAAAAAACCGAAAAACAATTTTTTAAAAACATCGGAAAGCTGTATCTCAATAAGGGATCGGTTCTCCATATTTTTTCGTATAAAACGCACATTTTTACTCTGTATAAAAAGATTAAAGAAGCAAGGGAAACCTTTACAGAAACGATACGGACACTAAGAGAGATCGCAAAGAACGATCCCGACATTGAGATTTTAAATAACAAATTTGCATATATTTATCTCGTCTTTGATTTTGAACGGCATGATCCGAATTTTGGGTATGATAAGTTGTTTGACATGATTAAGCTGTTTAATGACGAAACGGAGAAAGGTAAGCTGTATATCAATTATCCTATGGTCGAATCCTATAAGGATCATTCCAAATTTGATGAGGATGATTATTGCTTAAGAGATTGCGCGGTTTGTAATGGACATAATTATAAAAGGCAAGTAAATTTGCGCGGATATCAAAAAAGATTAAAGGATTACAAAAAAGAAGATTTTAACGGCATTTGCCGACTCAATCTAATCAAAACAAGCCGATTATCGGACGGCAGACAAGGCTTACTTGATTATGAAAAATATGGGTTGTTTGCTCAACAAGAGAAGATATTGTCGGCGGTAAAAGAATATATTGAGTCGAAAGACACGATCCCGATCTTAAATACATCGATTTTCTTTTTGACGGATTATTTCGGAAAAACGTTTTTCAATGAAATAATGTCCGAAAAGTAAAGACAACTTGTTTTAATTTTACTATTCCGTATAAAAAAAGACCGTTTC
>JAITOQ010000247.1 GCA_031289865.1 Clostridiales bacterium | reverse complement strand
GCGGGAACGTCGGCGACCGAACGGACGGAAAGCCGCTCCTTTAGGTCGCTATCCTCCCAAATAGGAGGGACTGCGATTGTGACGGTGCGCGTTTCGCCCGCCAAAATGTCAAAAAAGTTGTCCGAAAACGGTTCGGTTATCCCGTCAAGCTCCAGCTTTACAAACCGCGCAAAGTATTTTGAGGTCAAGCGTATTATCCCCTCGCCGTTTTCGACCGCCGCCGCGACCGTTATCTCGCTCTTTGGGAGAGAGAGGTCTTTCGCCTTTTTAAAGAGAGCGGTTTTCCGCGTTTCTATACCGTCGTTTCTCTCTAAATTTGCGGCAAAAACGCAGTCCGTTCCGTGCCTTTTAAATATCTCCGAAAAGTCGATCCGCGCAAGCTTTCGCGCCGTATTTGCGTCGGTTTCAACCTCTTTACCCTCGATTCTGCCCTCCGCAAGTATTTCGCCCGAAAAGGTTTGGAGATTCCACGAGACAGACCCGTGATAGTCGGCGAAGGTTTCGTTGACGAGATAGAGGGTCGCGCCGCTTTCGTCGTTTTCTATCGAGACAGTCAAGGGCTCGTTAAAATCCTTTGCCGCATACTGTAGAGCCTTGTAATTCCCGTAATAATCCACGCTCGACCATGAGCTGACGGGCCAACAGTCGTTAAACTGCCAATATAACGCACCGTTACACCGTCCCATATTGCGCCGCCAATGCTCGACGGGTTCGCGCATGCATTCCGCTTGAACCACTTGAGTGAGGTATACGAGGTCGGAAAACTCCTTTGGAGAGCGAAAATCCGATACGAGATAGTACTTCATGATCGAATTTCCCGCCATATTTTTTTGGTGATTTTTCATGACCGCAGAGCTTAGATCGTAGTCTTCGGGCTTTGCGAATGCGCGGATAGTATTCATGGTAGGCAGCGACTGCATTCCGAATTCCGCACAAAAATTTGTATAGACCTTTCTGTAATAAGTATACGGACTAAGCCCGTGCCACACCCGCCAAAGATGGGTGTCGCCCTCGCTTTCGCTGTTGACGCCCTTTAGGAGACTGCCGCCGCTCGGAGAGCTTGCCCAATACGGCGTAACACTGTCCTTTTTTTGTATCCAATCGGGCAATATCTCGTAAAAAAATCTGCCCATAGCCTCTTTTAACGGCTTGTTAAACCGCCACGATATAGCCATTTGCTCAAGCTCGTTATTTCCGCAATAGAGCGCGAGAGACGCGTGGTGACGGATACGCTCGATATTGTAATAGATTTCGTCCTCGATATTTTTGACAAATTCATCGTCCGTTAATGGGTACGGCTGACACGCAAAGCAGCAGTCTTGCCACACCAAAATACCGTATTTGTCGCAAAGCGCGTAAAAATCGTCGCTTTCGTAAAAGCCGCCGCCCCATACGCGAACCATATTCATATTTGCATCGCGCATATCGCGTATCAGTCTATCCAACTTTTCGTAGCTCACGCGCTCCGTAAAAGAGTCGGCGGGTATCCAATTACCGCCCTTTGCAAAAATCCTCCGTCCGTTGACGACAAAAGCAAAACTGCTTCCCCACTCCGTGACGCTTCTGTCCAACTCTACCGTGCGAAGTCCTATATCATAATCCTTTGTCTCTATAACCGCGCCGTTTGAGAGGAGATAGACGTTGATACGGTATAGCGGCTGCGTCTTTTTTGCCGTCAAGCCGTTCGGCTGCCAAAGTACGGGATTTAAGATATTGACCGCAATCTGCGCGCCCGTACACGACGCCTCCGCTCCCTCTATAAAGGTTTCGCCTAAGGGGGTAATGATCTCCGTCTGTACGGTATAGTGATTTACGTCGCCGTCACGTTTTTCAATCGGAACGGAGATATTTAAAAAGACCGCGCCGTCGTTATGTGTCTGACGGAATAGGGTTTCGCCTAATTTCGCCTTTCCGTAAGCGCGGATATAGACCTTTTCCGCAATCCCCGACGGAGGGAGCTGCGGGCCCCAATCCCAACCGAAGTGGTATTGAGGTTTGCGGATATATTGCGCGGGCGCGATCGCGTCAAAGCTCATCATGAGCTTGTTTTTTTCGCGCTCCGCTCTCGCGTACTTGATAGGCGACGAAAAGACTATGATAATCTCGTTTTCGCTTTTTGTGAGATAAGGCTTGACGTCAACTATGTACCGCTTAAAGCGATTGTTCGCCGACAAGACCTTTTTACCGTTTAAAAATACTTCGGCTAAGGTGTCCAACCCGTCAAAGACAAGCTCTATGCTTTCGTTGCGGAGTATTCCGTCGTCCGCGTCAAAGTATCTCTTGTAGACCCAATCTTTTAAACCGACCGCTTGAACCGCATCGTCCTTTTCGTTCGTCCCGATAAAAGGGTCGGGTATCAAGCCGTTCTCCAAAAGATCCGTGAAATTACTTCCGGGAACTTGCGCCTTGTACCAACGCTCGCCGTCCTTTTCCTTGAAATGCCACTGTCCGTTTAGACTCAAAATCTTCATACTTACTATCCTTTTATCGTTTCTCTTTTTTTATACGGTGATTTAGAACTATATTTTCTTTAGATCCCAAATTCTGTCCGCATATTCGGTTACGCTTCTGTCCGCGGCAAAAAAGCCCGCGTTCGCGATATTTAAAAGCGACATTTTATTGAAAGCGCGGCTGTCGTTGTAGACCTTGTCCAATCTGTCTTGCGCCGCGGCATACGCCTCAAAATCCGCCATGACGAAGTACGGGTCGGCTTTTCCGTATACCCCTATCGTCAAGCTGTCCGCAATGTCGCGGAAGCTGACCCCCGCTATCCCCGCGTTTAACGCGTCTATCACGCGTTTTAAGTCCGCGTTGTGATTGTAATAATAGGTCGGGTTGTAGCCCGCGTGACGGAGCGCGTCTATCTCGTGAGCTTTTAGTCCGAAGATAAATATGTTGTCCTCGCCCACGTTTTCGTATATCTCGATATTTGCGCCGTCCATAGTCCCCATCGTCACCGCGCCGTTTATCATGAATTTCATGTTGCCCGTTCCCGACGCTTCTTTTCCCGCGACGGAAATCTGTTCGCTGACGTTTGCCGCGGGTATAATGAGTTCGGCTAATGTCACGCGGTAGTTTTCGAGGAATACGACCTTTATTTTGTCCTTTATCGTCTTGTCGTTGTTTATGAGGACTCCAAGCTGATATATCAAACGAATGATTTGTTTTGCCATGGTATAGCTCGAAGCGGCTTTCGCGCCGAACACAAATACACGCGGATTGATGTCGAGATCGGGATTTTCCTTTAACTTCAGATAGAGATTCAAGATATGGAGCGCGTTAAGGAGCTGCCGTTTATACTCGTGCAATCTCTTGACTTGTACGTCGAATATGGCGTCGGGATTGACGTCTATACCGCCCTCGGACTTGATATATTTTGCAAGGCGGAGCTTGTTTCCGCGCTTGATTTCTTCCAATTTTTTGAGAACTGCCTTGTCATCCCCGTATGCCTCAAGCTTTTTTAATTCGGGCGCGTTTAGGATAAAGCCGCCGCCGATAAGCTCTGTGAGAAATTCCGTCAGCTTTGGATTTGCAAGCTTTAGCCAACGGCGGTGAGTGATACCGTTGGTGACGTTTGTAAACGCTTGCGGACGCATGATATAGTAATCACGAAACACGCTTTCCTTTAAAATCTCAGAATGGAGCGCGGAAACCCCGTTGACCGTATGCGCCGCGGCGACGCATAGATTCGCCATATAGACGTCGTTTCCCTGAATGATCGCGTTTCTGTCCACCGCATTTCTGTCGTTTTGGAAAAACGCGCCCAATTCCCCTCTAAACCGTCTGTCTATCTCCTCCGTGATTTGGAAAATACGCGGCAGGAGCGTGCGGAACAACTCTCTCGGCCAACGCTCGAGAGCCTCCGCCATGACCGTGTGATTTGTATAAGAAATCGTCTTTGCCACGATAGCCCACGCGTCGTCCCACGAATAAGAATAGTCGTCGAGGAGAATCCTCATGAGTTCGGGAACACAAAGCGCGGGGTGTGTGTCGTTTATGTGGATAGCAACCTTTTCATGTAGGTTGGTGAGATAGTTGTATTTCAGATGTTTTCTGATGATGCTCTGTATCGATGCGGAAACAAAGAAATATTGCTGCTTTAAACGCAACGACTTCCCCTCGTAATGGTTGTCCGCGGGATAGAGTATCTTTGTAATGCTTTCCGCGTAGGACTTGCTCTCAAGAGCTTTTAGATATTCGCCTTGCGCAAAGAGCTTTAAGTCGATATCGACGGGAGCTTTTGCGCTCCAAAGCCTAAGCGTGTTTACCGCGCTCGTTTCGTAGCCCGATACATTCATATCGTACGGCACGGCAAGCACCGTGGTATAGTCCTTGTGGCAAACCTTTAATTTTCCGTCGACCCATTCTTGATCGACGCGCCCTCCGAATTTGACCTCAAAGGTGTCCTCGACACGCGGCGCAAGCCATACCTCGCCCGCATCGAGCCATTCGTCGGGAAGCTCAAGCTGCCAGCCGTCCACAATCTTTTGTTTAAAGATTCCGTAATCATACCGTATAGAAAAGCCCGTCGCCGCATAGCCTTGAGAAGTCAAAGCGTCCATATAAGCCGCCGCAAGCCGCCCCAAGCCCCCGTTTCCGAGTCCCGCGTCCTGCTCGATCTCCGCAAGTCCGTCAAGTTCAAAGCCGAGTTTTTTTAGGACTCCCTTTACCCCGTCCTCTATACCGAGATTTAAAAGATGATTTTTTAAGGATTTTCCGAGGAGAAATTCCACGGACATATAGTAGACTTGTTTGCTCCCTTGTGCGCGCATTTTTTCCTTAAAGGTGAAACGCTTGCTCGTCAAAATATCCTTTATGACGATACACAGAGCCTTGTACATTTGTTCGTTGTTCGCTTCGTTCGGCACGATACCGAACATCTTTTTGACTTGTTTTTCTAAGCTGTCCGAAAATCTCGCCGCATCGAATGACGGTGCCGTTTGTTTTTTTTGTGTCTGTACCGCGCTTGCGGCGGGTTTTTTGTGTGTCTGTGTTGCGTTTGCGTTAGGTTTTTTGTGTGTCTGTGTTGCTTTTGCGTTCTTCTTTTTGACCGTTTTTTCCGTTGTAACCTTCGTTGTCAATTCTTCCGTTGTCATTTTTTTCATTTTTCTTACTCCGATGTCTATAATATTTTTGCCTTTTCGTCCATTTTTGTTTAATACTTGTTTTAATTCGGTGCGGGACGATGAGGGCATCGTCTCCTACGAGAGATACTTCTCTTTTATTCCGCCATTCTGCATTACCTAAGAATTTCCCTATAGAGTTTCTCGTACTTTCTCGCCGATTCGGCCCAAGAAAAGTCGCAAGCCATTGCATTTTTGATTACCTTGTTCATTTCGTCCTTTTTGTAATAGATGTCCGAAGCACGCGTCACCGCGTCCAACATATCGTATGCGTCGTAGCTCTTAAAGGTAAACCCGTTACCCTCTCCCGTCACATGGTTATAAGCCTTTACGGTGTCCTTAAGACCGCCCGCCTCGCGCACGATCGGTATCGCGCCGTAACGCATAGCAATCATCTGCGAAAGTCCGCACGGCTCAAATTTTGACGGCATCAAAAGGAAGTCCGCGCTCCCGTAAATCTTTGACGCAACGTCGAGAGAAAAGCCTATAACCGCTTTTATCTTATTCGGATAGCGGCGTTCCAAATCCTTTAACATGGTTTCGTATTTCCAATCCCCCTTGCCGAGGACGACCAAGGATATATCCTTTCCTAAAATATCCTCCGCGACCTTTGACAAGAGATCCAAGCCCTTTTGCGCGGTCAAGCGCGTGACCATTCCGATGAGCGGACGGTTCTCCGCATACGGGAGATGCAGCATGTCCAAAAGATTCTTTTTGTTTTCTCCGCGCAAAGCGACAGAGTCCGCGTCGTAGTTTTTGAGGAGGGCGCAATCGGTTTTCGGATCGTAACTTTCCGTGTCTATACCGTTGACTATACCGGAGATTTTAAACTGCCGATATTTCAATATCCCCTCTAAGCCGTATGAATAAAACGGGTCGAGGATTTCCTTTGCGTAGGTTTCGCTGACCGTCGTGACCGCGTGAGCCGCCTCTATCGCGCCTTTCATAAAGTTGACGCACTTGTCGTACTCGACCAACCTCAAAGCGTTTTTATCCACGCCGATGATATCGCCGCCGACCTCAAGTCCGTATTTGCCTTGAAACTCGATATTGTGTATCGTAAAGACGGTACGAATGTTTTGGTAGCTTCCGTAACGGTAAAATACGTCCAAAAACACCGACACAAGCGCGGTCTGCCAATCGTTTGTATGGAGAATGTCGGGATAAAAGCCCGTCACCGCCATAGATTCCAAAATCGCCTTTGAAAAGAATGAAAACCGTTCCGCATCGTCAAAATGACCGTAGATTCCGTTTCTCTTAAAGTAGTATTCGTTGTCGATAAAGTAATAAATCACTCCGTCGTATTCGGTTTCGTAAACCCCGCAATACTGCTTTCTCCAGCTAAGCGGCACATAGACCGAACCCGTATATTTAAGCTTTGCGCGCAATTCCGCGTCGATATCGAGATAGAGCGGTAAAATCACGCGAACGTCGTTTCCGCTTTTTAGAAGTGCCTTAGGGAGAGACGCGGCGACGTCGCCCAACCCGCCCGACTTGATAAACGGTCCCGCCTCCGACGCGGCAAAAAGTATCTTTAACCCTTGCGGCACGGCTCCCTCAACCGTTTCGATTTTAAACGCAACGTCCGCGGGCTTTTCCGCAACCGTTTCGATTTTTAACGCGGCAACCGCCTCTTTCGCAACAACCTCTGCTTTAGGTGCGGCTTTAACCGCCTCTTTCGCAACAACCTCTGCTTTAGGCGCGGCTTTAACCGCCTCTTTCGCAACTGCCGTGACTTTCTTTACATAAGGCTTGCGCTCCGTAGCTTTACCCGCGGCTTTCGGCGCGGCTTTAACCGCGGCTTTAGGCGTCGCTTTCGGTGCGGCTTTCGGCGCGGCTTTTTCCTCCGTTCCTACGGACGCGTCCTTAAAATCAAGCACGAGAGGAATGACCTTTTTATGGTGTTCGCTCCGTATCGGTTCGCTTGCGGCTTGACTTTTAGGCGCGGCTTTTTTAACCGCGGTCTTTGGAGCGGCTTGTTCCGCAGCCGCCGCGTCCGCTTCTTTTTTTATCGGTTTTTTAAATTCCAAAACCTCGGTACTTTCTTTTTTAGGGCGACCTCTCCGCTTAGGTTCGGTCGACTCCGTTTTATTCTGATCCGGTTCTTTTTTCATTTTTCCCTCTTATATCTATTGAATTTTTGATTTTTTTATTATATCTTATTTTCTATTATTATATCCGTTGCTTTTCTCTTGTTAAACGAAATTCAAAAAGTAGGTGTCATTCTGAACGAAGTGAAGAATCTAAAACGATTTCTCCGAATCCCACCTCTAAATATCCTTACCTATTACCTATTACTTATTACCTCATATCATATCCCTTGCTATTTTTTGTTCTATACTATTTTATCTTTTACGATAACGATAGGATAGGTTTCAAAGCCCGATATATTGCGTTTTTCGCGGATCACGACGTTTTTGTCCGTAATGACATAGCTCATATGCGAACCGCTCATAATCTGTCCGTTTTCCATAATTATCGAATTGACGACGCGTGCGCCCTCGTCTATATTGACTCCGCGGAACAGAATGGAGTTTTCGACATAGCCGTTGATACGGCAGCCGTCCGCAATCAATGAATTTTTGACCGTCGCTTTGTCCCCGTATGCGGTCGGAACGCTGTCCTTTACCTTTGTATATATGTTGCCGTAGCTGTCGAATAGTTCGTCGCGGGCTTTCTTTTCAAGCAGTTTCATGCTCGCGTAATAGTAGCTCTTGATATCGTCGATAAGCGCGACGTACCCTTTGACGTCATACGCAAAAATCTTTAATTCCGCGACCTTAGACAACAAAATATCCTTTTCAAAATCCAACTGTCCGCGTGAATACGCTCCCTCGATGAGGGACAGCAAGAGGCTTTTTTTCATGAGGTATACGTTCATTGCGACGTCCGCGATTTCGCCGCTCGGCGCGGTCACTCCGAACAAAAACTCCGTGACCCGTCCATTTTTTCCGACGACGGGCAAAACCCGCCTTGCGGTAGCCGCCGACCGATAGGTAAGCATGGTAATATCGGCCTTTTTGGCGATATGCTCGTCAAACAGAAGCTCATAATCAAAATTGTAGGCGATATTGCCGTTTGTGATGATGATATATTCCTCTTTTGCGCGGCTGATATAGTCGGACATGCTGTAAAGCGCGTCGATTTTACTCTTGTATATGTCACGCGCATTGTTGGTGACAAACGGAGGAAAGACCGCTATACCGCTGTTTTTGCGGTTTAAATCCCAATCCCGCCCCATGCGGATATGATCCATCAGCGAATTGTAATTGCTCCTCGCAATGATTCCGATGGTCGTGATTCCCGAATTGACCAAATTTGACAAGACGAAATCAAGGAGTCTGTACCTCCCGCAAAACGGCAGCGACGCCGCGGTACGGTGAATTGTCAATTCGTTTAGTTTACTCTCGTTCTCGCTTGCAAAAAGAACGCTCATAATATTGCTCATAAGTTGACCTCCTCAAATCATTTGACCTTTTGTCACAATTGTTCCGCTCTCGATCTCTTGCTCCGGTCCTATCAAGGCGATTTCCCACTCGCCGTTTTCGGTTTGAGCGGAGAGATCCTCTCCGATATGCGCGTCCTTACCTATCCGCGCATTCGGCCCGACGATAGAATATTTGACTACCGCCCCCTCCTCTATCACCGCCCCCGGCATAATGACGGAGTTTTCGATGAGCGCGCCCTGTTTGACCACGCAGCTATGAGACAAAATCGAGTTTTTGAGCGCGCCGTCTATCTCGCACCCCTCGCTGACCATACTTCTCTCGATACTCGCGTTCTGCCCGACAAAATGCGGCGGCTCCGCGGAGTTTCTCGCATAGATTTTCCAATTGGGGTCGTTGAGGTTGATGCCTTTATCCTTGTCTAAGATATCCATATTCGCTTCCCAAAGGCTGGAAACCGTCCCGACGTCTTTCCAATAGCCCTTAAACGAGTACTCAAACATGCGTTCCCCCGCGTTTAGCATATTCGGAATGATATTTTTACCGAAATCGTTTTGAGAGGTCTTATCCTCCTCGTCCGCAATGAGGTATGCGCGGAGCTTTTGCCAAGTGAATATGTAGATACCCATCGACGCTTTATTGCTCTTAGGCTTTTTCGGCTTTTCCTCAAACTCCGAAATACGCCCCGTCGCGTCCGCATTCATGATACCGAATCTCGACGCCTCCTTAATAGGCACCTCAAAGACAGCTATCGAACAATCCGCACGGTTTTTGATATGACTCTCGAGCATGAGTGAATAATCCATCTTGTAGATATGGTCGCCCGACAAGACCAACACATAGGTCGGGTTATACTTGTCGATAAACGCGATATTTTGGTAGATAGCGTTCGCCGTCCCCTTGTACCACTCCCCCGACTTTGCACGCATAAACGGCGGCAACACATATACCCCGCCGTTTAAGCGGTCGAGATCCCACGGCTGCCCGTTCCCGATATATGTGTTCAGCTCAAACGGCTGATACTGCGTGAGTACGCCTATCGTGTCGATGTGCGAATTGATCGTGTTGGAAAGCGTAAAATCGATAATACGATACTTCCCCCCGAACGGAACGGCGGGCTTCGCGACTTGCCCCGTCAACACACCGAGTCTTGCGCCCTGACCGCCCGCAAGCAGCATTGCGACACATTCTTTTTTTTGCTTCATGGTAACGTAACCTCCGATTCGCCATTATTGTGTTTATTTTTTTTCGGAATGCAAAATGAGAAATGAAAAACACGGAACAAAAAACGTCTTTCCGCAGTTTTCTTCTCCCCAAACGGAATAAAACCGCATCTTACCCCCGACTTTTTATCTCTATTTCACCATTTATATAATTATACCAAATTTTAACTGCTTTGACAAGAGTATTTTAAATTTTCATTTGAAAATTTTTAATTTTTTTAACGCGAAAGGCTTTTTTATCGCGGAATACGGAATGCGGAACACTTTTTAAATGCAGAATGCAAAATGGAGAATGCAAATTTGCGGAATAAAAGAAAAATCGGCGTCATTCCGAGGCTCCGCCACAAAAATAACTCCGACTTTTTTATTCACTTCTTATCTTTAATTTTCAACTTTCAACTTTCAACTTTAAAAAGACCGCCGAATTCCCTTTTATCGACATCTTGATCACATGCTCAGAGCCGTGCTTTTTGGTTTTGGCTTTTTTGCTTTTTAGGGTAGAGTTTGTTTTGAGAGTTCCACCGAATTTTTCGTGTTCGCTGTTTAAGATGACGCAGTAGGTTCCCTCGTCTACTCCGATTTCGTATTTTTCGCGGGCGACGGGCGAAAAATTGACCACGACCAAAATAAAGCTGCCGTCAAGGGCGACGCGCTTGAATACGACTATGTTTTGACTCTTGTCGTCTACGACTACCCATTGATAGCCGCCCTCCGCACAGTCTTGCTCATGGAGGGCTTTTTCGGTCGCATACAGCTTGTTGATCGCCTTTACATATTCGCGGAACGCGCTATGCTTAGGGTATTCCAAAAGCCGCCAATCCAACTCCTTTTGAAAGTCCCACTCGATAAATTGAGCAAATTCACAGCCCATAAAGAGGAGTTTTTTGCCCGGTGCGGCGATCATGTATGAGAGGAGTGCCTTTAACGCGGAAAATTTATCCTCGTAATCCCCCGGCATCTTGTTGATGAGCGACCCCTTTCCGTGTACGACCTCGTCGTGCGAAAACGGTAAGATATAGTTTTCCGAATACGCGTATGTGATCGGAAAGGTCAAAAGATTGTGGTTGTCCTTTCTAAAAAACGGATTCAGCGCGGCATAGCGCAGAGTGTCGTTCATCCAACCCATGTTCCACTTAAAATTGAACCCTAAGCCGCCGACATAAGCGGGCTTTGTTATCATCGGAAACGCGGTCGATTCCTCCGCGATCATAAGAAGCCCTTTGTGGCGCGACAAAACCGCCGTGTTTAGATTTTTTAAAAAATCAATCGCTTCGAGATTGTGATTGCCGCCGAATTTATTCCGCGCAAACTTCCCGCCGCTCCTACCGTAATCTAAGTAGAGCATAGACGCGACCGCGTCGACGCGTATCCCGTCTATGTGATAGTATTCGGCAAAATAGTCCGCGGACGAAATCAAAAAGCTCTTTACCTCGTCCCGTCCGTAATCAAAAATCATCGTCCCCCAATCGGTATGCTCGCGTTTCAGCGGGTCGGTATACTCGTAGAGGCTCTTGCCGTTAAACTCAAACAATCCGTGAGCGTCCTTTGGGAAATGCGCGGCGACCCAATCCAAAATCACGCCTATCCCCGCCGCATGAAACCTATCGACAAACGCCATAAAGTCCTTTGGCGAGCCGAACCGCGACGTCGGCGCAAACATGCCCGTCACTTGATAGCCCCAACTCCCGTCGTACGGGTATTCCGTCACGGGTAAAAGCTCTATATGAGTATAGCGCATCTCCTTGACATACGGTATAAGCTCGTCCGCAATCAGCGAATAGCTCTTAAAAGTCCCGTCCTCATTTTTGCGCCACGAACCTAAATGAAGCTCATAGATATTGATAGGCGACGCGTACGGATCACTTTGCTCACGCGCCTTTAGCCACTTTTCGTCGCGCCACTTGTAGCCCGCGAGATCATACAGCTTGGACGCGTTTGAGGGCGGCGTTTCACTGTGGTACGCATAAGGATCGGCTTTTAAAAGCTCCTTGCCGTCGGTCGCCGTAATACAATATTTATAGGTATCATAATTTTTTAAATCCGAAATCACGGCTTCGTAAATCTCGTCGGAAAGCTTTTGCATCGGGTTTTTCGTCTTGTCCCAACCGTTAAAATCCCCGACTACGGAAACTCCGCGCACATCGGGAGCCCATACCCTAAAGACCCACCCGTTTCCCTCGGCGGTCGGCTTAGGCGAAAAGAGCTTGTGCGCTTGATAGTTTACGCCCTTATGAAACAGATAGATAGGGTCTTTGAGTTCTTTTGCAATTTGCATTTGTGTACCTCTTTTTGCGCTAACGCTATTTCGCGTTCATTATACTAAATTTTAGCAGATTTGACAAGGGTATTTAAATCTCTTTTAAATCTCTCTAAATTTCTTTTAGGTATTTCTTAAAGAATCCCACCGCTTTTGTGAGCGACGAAACCTCTAAGCATTCGTTTTTACCGTGAATGCTTTTCAATTGTTCCTTATCGATTTTAAACGGAGTAAAGCGAATCACCGCGTCTGACACGGGGTACAGATACCGCGAATGCGTCATGCCCGTCATTATATACGGAATCACGGGTACGCCGAAATATTCCTCCGTACGCGCCTTTAATTCAAGGTAAGCGGGAGTCTCCGTACTCGTAATCTCGGAGTACTCGTATTCCGATATAAAATTCGTTTCTATACCGCGCTTTTTCAGCTTTTTTTCTAAGACTTTTCTGACCTCCGTCCCTTGACAAAACCCGATATATCTTACGTTTGCGACCGCCGTCGCTTTGTCGGGTATGACGTTGTACATCTCGCTTCCCGCGGCTTTTGTAAAGACGATTGTCGTCGTCAGCATAGCATAGAGCGCGGGGATTTTCCGCGCAAGCAGCTTGACGAGGGGCGCAAACAGCCAAAGATTAGCAAAGACAAGCCGCATCGGAAAAACCGCATACGGCGCGGCGTCGCGGAACATTCTCCTAAGTTCGGGCGAAAAACGCACGGGAAAAGGGTGTTTTTTATCGACGTCTGCCATGAGCGCGCCAAGTCTCGCAAGCGGGGTATTCTTAGGCGGCATTGCCGAATGCCCCCCCGCGGAGCGCGCAATAAACTCGATATTACCTTGCCCCTTTTCAACCACTCCAAACATTGCCGTCCCGCATTTCACTCCGGGCAGTTGTCCGTCCGTAATCACGCCGCCCTCGTCGATGACCGTATAAAACCGTATCCCTTTCTCCTTAAAATATTCGCAAGCCTCAGCCGCGCCCCCGCCGAAAATCTCTTCGTCGGGAGTTGCAAGAAGATAAACCGTCCTTCGCGGTCTTTTTCCCTCGCTCAAAAGCTCCCCTAACGCGGAAAGATATGCGGCAAACGCGCCCTTTGTATCGAGGGTTCCCCGTCCCCAAATTTTGCCCTCGGCAATCTCGCCCGAATACGGCGGATACTTCCAACCGTCGGGAGTGACCTCCACAACGTCGGCATGTGCCATGAGAAGTATCGGCGCAAGCGACGCTTCGTCCCCCCGAATCCTAAGCAGCAAGCTTCGCCCCACGCGGATACGCTCCGCATGGCGGAATACCTCCGGATATGTCGCACGCACCACCTCATAGTACCGCTCAAATTTATCGGTTTCCTCTCCGACCTTTTCACTCACGGTTTCAAACCGAATGAGCCGCGCAAGCCTCTCCGCATAACCGCTCTCCGCCCCCTCCGCAACCGCCGCGCCCTTCGGTAGCTCCTTTTTGACCAAAACCGCCCGAACCGCCGAAACCGCGAATAACACGATCAGTACGGCGGCGACCGCCGACAAAATGTATAGTGCAACCATAGCTTTTCCTTTTTCTTTTTTTATTTTTTTCAAAAACTTTAGTGTTTTTTTATTTATTATAGCTTATAAATTTTGTTTTGTCAAGTGATAACCTTATTTTGCGGCGCTACTTGTTATTTAAAGAAATAAGTATTTTTCTAAAAAAAGCGGTTATACTTTGTTAAAACAAAAAAAAGGAATGCTTTTATGCCGGAAAATCAAATCCCCTCTTCTATTTTTAACGCGCTGCCCGCGGAAAGTGCCTACAATCTTTCCGACGTGGTCAAGACCCGTCCGCAATTTTCCGCGATTACTCCGCGGTGGCTGACGCAAATGCTTGAATTTAAGGGTTTAAAGGCGGGCGTTTACCGTGTCAATAGGGTTACGGACACAGCCGTACCGCTCGACGTACTGTCCCTAAAAAATCATGAAAAAATCGAGATTCCAAAAGGATATATCGGCTACGAAACCGCCCCTCGCGAATACCGCTTGAGCGCGCTCTCCACAATCCTCAATGTGGACACGCGTATAAACGACGTCTACAGCTCGCCCTACGATCAAGCCGAAGAGCAGCTCTCTCTCGCCGTCGAGGTCTTAAAGGAACGGCAAGAGCATCTCCTCTTAAACGGCGACGATTACGGCATCTTAAAAAACGCGCCGCCCGCAAGACGCATCTCTCCGCTCGCGGACGCGCCGACCCCCGACGACCTCGACGAGCTTCTCGCGCTCGTATGGAAAGAACCGTCGTTTTTTCTCGCACACCCAAGGGCAATCGCCGCATTTTTACGCGAATGCACCTTGCGCGGAGTCCCTCCCCAAACAACGACTATCGGCGGCGGGGTATTCGTCCTATGGCGCGGAATACCTATCGTCCCGTCCGATAAGATAGCTATACGGAACGCAACAAAAAGCGGTTCGGGAAAAACCGATATTCTCCTAATCCGTACGGGCGAAGAAAAGCGCGGAGTGATCGGACTCTACCAGACCGATCTCCATGCGGAAGCCGCGCCGGGGCTTTCCGTTCGTTTCCGCGGGGTGGACGACGACGGGATAGGCTCGTATCTCATCTCCCTTTACTGCGCGGCGGCGGTACTCTCCGACGACGCGGTAGGCGTCCTCCAAAACGTCGAGATCGGACTGTACCGCGGCAAAGAGCGCAAATAAAAAATGTCGATCTATACCGCGATAAGGAGCGCAACCGAATAATGAATGCGGAGATTTTTTCACAGATAACGAGAGATAGATTCGGCACGTTCGGCGGCTTATGCCCGACAACCGTGCCTTCTTTTCCGACTTCATTTCCCGTCAAAGTCATACGCGACGACTTTCCTTTTCTCCGTCAAAGCATGAACGGAAAACCGCTTGTTTGGTTTGACAATGCGGCGACGACGCAAAAGCCGCGCTGTGTGATCGACCGCATAAAGACCTTTTACGAGAGAGAAAACTCAAATATTCACCGAGGAGCGCACACCTTTGCCGAACGCGCTACCGACCTCTACGAGGATGCGCGAGCCGCCGTCGCCGATTTTTTAAACGCGCCGAAAGGCAGCGTCGTCGTCTTTATACGCGGCGCGACGGAGGGGCTAAATCTGATAGCGCAAAGCTATGTCAAGCCGCTTTTAGAGGGCGGCGACGAGATTCTCCTGACCGCTCTCGAACACCACGCGAACATCGTCCCGTGGCAAATGATTGCAAAAGAAAAAAACGCGGTGATTCGCGCCGCGCCCGTCGATAACGGCGGAGATATTATTCTTTCCGAATACGAAAAACTGATTACCGACCGTACAAAATTCATCTCTATAACGCACGTTTCAAACGCCATAGGCACGGTTGCGCCGATAGCCGAAATGATAGACATAGCTCATCGTCACGGCGTAAGAGTCGCGGTGGACGGCGCGCAATCCGTCTCACACCTCCCTATCGACCTTAGCGCGTCGGACGCGGATTTTTTTGTCTTTTCGGGTCACAAGCTTTTTGCTCCGACGGGTATCGGCGCGCTGTGCGCAAAGTCGGGACTTTTAGACGGCGCACCGCCCTATCAAGGCGGGGGCAATATGATCTCCGACGTCGCTTTTACCGAAACAAAATACGCTCCTCTCCCCGCGAGATTTGAGGCGGGTACGGGCAATATCGCGGGCGCGGTCGCCCTCCGCGAGGCTATTCTGTACGTCCGAAAAATAGGACTGAAACGGATAGAAGCCTACGAAAAAACCCTAACGGAGCGCGGTATAGACGCGTTAAAATCCGTCAAAAATCTCTCTCTTGTCGGTTCGCCAAAACGGAGGGCGGGTATTCTCTCTTTCGTCATAAAAGACGTCCCCGTCGGCGTGATCGAGCGGCGGCTAAACGACGAAGGTATAGCGGTTCGAGCGGGTCACCATTGCGCCCAACCGATACTTCGCCGCTTAGGCTTCGAGGCGACCGTCCGACCGTCGCTTGCATTTTACAATACTGATTGGGAAATAGACAGAATGGTAAGAGCCTTGAATTTTTAATGCAGAATGCAGAATGCAGAATTGCGGATTTCAAAGTAGGTGCTTTCCAAAAATGCAAAATAGTCGGTGTCATTCTGAGCTTGCGAAGAATCCAAAACGATTTCTCTGAATCATATCTATAAATATCCGTATTAAATCAAGCCAACGTTTTAGATTCTTCGCTTCGCTCAGAATGACAAATACTTTTTTTATTCGGTACGGGACGTTGTCGTCATCGTCCCCTACAAGAGAATGACGCCTACTTTTATTTTATCCGCAATTCTGCATTCTGCATTAAAAAAACATACTAAATATCTAAAAAAACCCCTAAAAACTTTTTACAACGTTCATGAAAAAGTGATATGATGAAAAAATTACAAGAGTATTCGGGGGTTTTATGGCAAAAACAAACGCACTTGCGCCGATAACAAAAGACAAAAGCATGGGACGCGTCGTCATTGTAGACAATTTTAAGGGTTTGCTTATACTATTCTTTTTCTTTACTCATTCCTATTCCTTCCCGTCGTACCTTTTTGAGTTTCCGACGTGGATGCACCATTCGGGCGGTATCGTCGGGATTTGGACGTTTTTCAATTTCACGCTCATGGATATCGGACCCATCGCGTTCTTTTTTCTCATCGGGCTGACAATGTTTAAGGTTTTTGACAAACACGTCGCCAAAGACGGAAAAAAAGCCGCGTACAAAAACTTTTTTGCGCGAAACCTCACGGTTTTCGGCTTTTTTGCGGCGGCAACCTATATCAAAAATCGGCTTTTTCACGAAAACGTGGATTGGGAAAACCTCCACGCAATCGGTATAACGGGCGTATTCATGCTCCCGTTCATGTTTTCGTTTATCCGAAAAAATACTTGGGTACGGCTCGTCCTCGGAGTAGCGATATTGACGCTGTACCACTTCTTTTACACTCAATTTCAATTTCTTTGGAGTAATTACGCGGGCGGTATGACCACTTGTATCGGCTTTATGGGGGTCGTCTTTCTTGCGTCGGTGATACAAGACCTCGTCGAAAAGAAACGGCCTTGGCTCTATCTCGGTTTTTCCGTTCTCCTATTTTTTGCCGCTTGGGGCGCGAAAGAATTTTTCGGCGACGCGGTCTACAAGGCGTACAACTCGACCTACATGATAATGTGTACGTTTGCCATGAATACGATTTATCTCGTCTTTTACGCTATCGATAGGCTCTTTATCCGTAACCGCCCTATCCCCCTCGTCGCAACCGTCGGCAGAAATATCCTCCTCTATATACTCCTAACCTTCCTCTTCGTCAACGTCCTCATGGCTCTCCAAAAAGCCGGTACAGTCCCGCCGTTCGGCGTCCTCGCATTCATCATATTCGACGTATGCGTCTACACATTTTTTCTCCTCCTCGCCCGCTTTTTAGAAAAGAAACGTATCATCTTTAAATTCTAAATGCAGAATGCCGTCCCTCTTGTAGGGGACGATGCCTTCATCGTCCCACACCGAATA
>JAITOQ010000117.1 GCA_031289865.1 Clostridiales bacterium | reverse complement strand
CCGCGTTTTAGATTCTTCGCATTCGCTCAGAATGACACCGACTTTTTCCTTATACGGATACGGGACGATGTGGTCGTCGTCCACTACAAGAGGACTGCGGCTTTTTAAAATCCGCAATTCTGCATTTTGCATTCTGCCTTTAAAAAATCGGTGAACGGGCTACTAAAAAACGTTTCTGTACTTCGTCCGTTGCGAATTTGGATGCAACGTCACGTTGCCGACAATTCGTCTTGCAGCTTTTGGTCGTCTTTTTTTATCTTGTCCGAGAGCGACTTTTTGTAATCCGAGAGCTTTGCCGAAAGCTCGGGATATTTGAGGGACAATATCTGTGCCGCGAGAATACCCGCGTTTTCAGAGCCGTTTATCGCGACGCAAGCGACGGGTATCCCCGACGGCATCTGTACGACGGACAGCAAGCTGTCCAAACCGTCCATAGTCGAGCTTTTTACGGGTATACCGATGACGGGCAAGGTCGTAAACGACGCTATCACCCCCGCCAAATGCGCCGCCTTTCCCGCCGCCGCAATGATGACCTCAAAACCGTTTTTCGCGGCGTTTTCGGCAAACTCCGCAGCCTCATGCGGCGTACGGTGCGCGGAAATAACGCGGACGTCCGCGGTCACTCCGAATTTTTTTAACACCTCAAACGCGGGCTTTACCGCTTCAAAGTCATTTTTACTGCCCATTACGATTGCGACCTTCGCCATAAAATTCACCTCGCTCATTTATGATATACGATTTTTAAGAATATGTCAAGTTTTTTTGTGTTCCGCTTAATCCTTCAAGCAACCTATCGGAACGACATAAACTCCGTCAGTTGTACGACGGTAAGCATAGTCTAGACCTGTCAACACCATCAAAAAACTTGGCTCACGCATTTGCTCAGAATCAACTTTGTCCTTTAGCTTTAGCAGATTTTTTGCCGCCTCGTCTATTTGACGACCGCCCAACTTAATCTCAACCGCTCCCCAATCGCCGTTATCCATGTGAATTATTATATCCGCTTCGAGATCTTTTTCATCGTGATAATGATAAACCGTACCGCCAAACTTTTCAGCATATATGCGCAGATCTCTCGTACATAGGCTTTCAAACAATAACCCGAACGTATTGATATCGTCAAGCAAATCTTGAGGACTTGAACCGAGGGCGGCGGCAGCCACGGACGGATCGACAAATTGTCGTTTCGGAGATATACGCATAGCTGTTTTAGAACGCAACTTCGGCGACCATGCCGCAACGTCCTCTATTACAAACAGCTTTCTGAATGCATCGATATACGAACTAAGCGTCTTTTCGTCAATCGGATTAACATCTTGTTGAATGGTTCGGTTTGAAGCAAGCGCCGACACTTGCCTCGCATAGGCTTTGAGTATCCATTGCGCTCTTGCGGGATTGCGTTTAATTTCGTCAACTCCGGTTATGTCATCCTCGATTAGCGAACGATAATAATTCCTTGCCGCAAGCAAAGCGTTTTTGTCGCTCATAAGTATCGATTCCGGCCACCCTCCGCGGCAAATAAGAAAAGCGGTCCGTTCTATACTTAATTTTGAGTTCCCGCTAATATTGGCGGCTCCTTTAAACAACGTACCAAGCGAAACCTCTCCGGTGGATTCCATTGATTCCCAAAGCGACATAGGACGCATTACTATTCTTACAAATCTACCCGTGCCGGAATGTCTGTTTTTATCCTCGACGGGTCTTGCCGAACCGGTTAAAATAAACTGTCCCTTACCTCTCGTTACATCTATTTCAGCGCGGATATTATCCCATAGTGCGGGTATTTTCTGCCATTCGTCAAACATCAACGGTTTTTCACCTGCAAGCAGCAAATCATTGTTGCTGTATGAAAGCATCAAGTACTTTTCAAGTGTTTTTGAACGTTGCAATTCTATAACTGTTTTTGCAAACAGCTTTGCCGTGGTCGACTTGCCGCACCACTTTGGTCCCTCAATGACTATGCACCCCGTTACCTCGGATTGCTCCGCAATCGTGGTTTCGAGCAGTCTTGGAAAATATCCGTTCATATTGAACCCTCCTTGCCTTCATAGACCTCTTGCGAATTTAATTTCGCGAGTAGATCTATTATACAGCAATTCACATCGTCTGTCAACTAAATTCCCAACTTTCCGCCGATTAAATTCCCTACTTTCCACCATTTTCATTCCCAACTTTCTACCATTTTTATTCCCGACTTTCCGCTTCCGCGAAGCTCCCTCGGCAAACGAAAATTAACTCTTTCCAAATAATCTTGAATCAACAGCCGTTTGATTTCCCCGCGGTCAAAGCGGGAGGACAAAAAGTCGAGCATTGCGCCGAACAAGGCGTCGAGATAGACGGCGTGAGGGTCGATTGACTTTTCGAGCAAATAGCGCGTAAAGTCCTCAAAAAATTTGTACGGAGCGTTCCCGTTTAAAGCATGTTTGGGAGTATTATCGAATGTGGTATTCCCGTTTAAGACGTATTCGAGAGTATTCCCGAACCGACCCGAATTGTAAATCTTATCCACGGTGATTGCGACGCGCTTGACGAGGGCTATTTCCTTAGTATCGAGCCACGGAGTCTCCGTGACGGAATAGGGCGCAAGCTCCTCATAACGGTAGGTCCTCACCGTTCCGTTTTGAGTTATGTCAAAGACGCCCGTGTCCGCGTCCTTTCTGATACGCGAATCCTTTAAAAGCTTTAAAATCCCAAGCTGAATTTCGTCGGGACGAAGTACGTAAAGGGTGTCAAACGACGCTTCTATACCGCGCATATCCTCATACGGTAAGCCAGCTATAAGGTCAGCGTGAACCGTACACGGCGACGCTTCTGTACCGCGCTTTTCCTCCGAAAAAACCGCATTCGGGGCTTTGAGCCGCCGCAAAAATTCCTTTCCTCTTTCGGAATTTTGCTTTCGCCCGACCGCGTCTAAGGTCTTTTGAGTAAAGGACTGAAAGCCCGTTTCGAGCCTAAAAAGCTTTCCGGCACGGCGAAGAATGTCTATCCATTCGCCGTCCCAAAGATCGGGCGCAATCTCAAAATGGAACGGGAAATTCCCCTCCGAAAACTCCTCCGTTAAAAAGCGCGCAAGCAATTTTGCGCGGGATAGATCCGCGTTAAACGTCCTATCCGTAAACTTTAGGACGCGTATGTCCGCGCCCTTAAATTTTCTGAGCTCCGCTTTTACCGCCTCTATATCAAAGACCTCAAGCCGATCCGCGCTCATACAATAGGAGCATCTGTACGGACAGCCGCGAGAGGATTCAAAATACGCAAGCTTGCCTTTCGCCGCCGCGAAGTATTCTAAAGAATACGGAGAATAAGAATACTCCAATGGCTTTCCGTCCTCCGCGCCTTTAGGCACAACTTGAGGAAAACCCGACAAAAGCCGCTTAAAGCTCTCCTCGCCCTCCCCGCGTATTACATACGACGCGCCCGCCTCCAAAAATGCGTCGGGGTCTGCCGACGCTTCCGGACCTCCCGCAAATAAAAACGCGTCCGTCCGCTCGCGAAGGATTCGGAGGGTTTCCAAAGCCTTTTCGCGGTTGTAGACGTACGCGGAAATTCCTATTAAATCGGGTTGTCCGTCGGCGGCTTCTCTCACGATCTCCGACGTCGGCATATTGATATTGGTCAAGGCAATTCGGATATCGAACCGTTCGGAAACGGCTCTTCCGCAGTTTGCATACTCTTTTAGGCAAAAGGGCGCGAGAGGCGCGTGAATATATCTGCTGTCGATAGAAAGCAAGACCGTTTTCATTTCAAAATCTCTTTTTTGCTGATAAAGAATGCGGAAACGAGTGAAACGACCGCCGTCACAAGTATCATAATAGCGACGCTTCCCTTGTTTGCAAAGGTCGGAAACGCGACGAATACGACCGCAACAAAGATGAGCGGGACGATACCCAGCTTTGGTTTTTTGACGATATACGAATACCCCAACGCACCGAAAAGCGACGGCAAAATGCAGTCAAAGACGGGTTTCACCGCGGGGTTTTCAAAAAACGCTTGCATCGGCGCGGCAAATAATGCCAAAAAGACTACGCCGACGCTCATAATCGAAAGGGTGACGAGCGAGCTTGACGCGACCGCGATCGTCGAAATGATTTCCGCTTCCTTTGTCCCGCGCTTGACGCCCACGACGTCTTGCGTATTGATCGCGCACGGGAGCTTTAGGTTGGAGATGTTTCCCGTGATAAACGCGAGATAGGTCGCGCTTGGTCCTATTAAAGGGGTGTACATAAAAAATTCCGCAATCGCCGCGCTCCAATTTAAGACGGCGATAATGGCAAAAGCCGAAAAGAACGCGCCCGCATTCGGAGTGACTCCCAGCTTCCAAGCAATCAAAAGCGGCGCGGCGACAAACAGCGACTCGCATATAATGATCCAAATTCTGCCGTAGCGGTGAACTCCGCGCTCATAAGCGTCCATGGTATTTTCCTTTTTCATGGATTTATCTCTCCCCTTTTTATAGGTAATAAGTAATAGGTAATAAGTAATAAGTAAGGATAAAAATAAAAATGCAAAATGCTTTTTAATGCAGAATGAATAGATATCTTTTCAATGAAACAACGACTCTCAATAACATCTTTAAGCACCTTACTTATTACCTATTACTTATTACTTCTAAAAAATCACTCCCAACAAAAGCGAAATCGGTATAGCCGAAACCATGCCGATAAGCATACTGAAACTCAAAGAAAAGCTTTGCAGCCACGGGTGTTTTTTTTGCAGCTTCATAAAAACCGCCATGCTCCCGACCGCAACTAACATACTGATAAACGGAACGACGGAGGTATACGCTTCGATACGAAAGTCGCCGAAAGCCGTCCCTATAGCCGAACCGATATATGCGGCGCACAAGGCTATAAAGACCGCGAGAAAGACTAAATTTCCAAGCTCCGCAAAGTTCAGTTTCTTTTTCTTGACCGCCGCCGTGCTTGCTGCCGCAGACGCGTTTTGAGTGTCGTTTTCCGCGGCAATCGATACGGCTAAAGGCTGTTCTATACCGCCGATTTCCGCGCCGTCCGCCGTGAGCGGTACGCTTTCTTTTTTAGGTTTTTTGAGGATTGCAGAGTATTTTTTTAAGCCGAAGATGCAGAGAAAACCGCCGAGAATCATTCCGAACGTCATGACGAGCGCAATCGTAACAAACCCCTCCGGAGTCATAATAGCGTCTCCGATACTCGTCCCGAAAACGGTTTGAGCCGCCGTATCCGCCGCCGACAGCTCATAATTGATAGACCCGACGACGCTCAGCCTAAGCCAACTGAACGGTATTCCGAGAAACTCTATCAAGCCGAACATAGTGACCATAATCCCCACGCTCGGTAGGATCGAAAAGACCGCGCTCGATGTGATCGCCTTGTTTAAGGTCTCGCGGCTCATACCGATCCGTATTCCCTCGCGGTACGCCTTGATGAGAAAAAACACGGCTTGCGACGCAACTACGAGAATAACGACCGCGACTATTAAAAAGATTATTCCTGCGTTTAAATCCATAAAACGAACTCCGTTTTCTTTATTCGCTTGTAATTATAATGCAAATAAAATTATTCGGCGTGATACAAAAACCGCTTGCAATTAGGGCATTCCGTAAAATCACCCGCCGTTTTGAGCTTTGTCAGCGTCTCCGACGGCACGTCCATGCCGCAACCTTGACATTGATTTTTGTTGACCAACTTCACGAATGCGGGGAGCCGTTTTTCGTTACGAATGACGGTGTACGCCTCTAAAACGCCCTGCGGGAGGTCGCCCTTTAAGCGCGCAATCTCTTTCATCAGATTATCCGCATCGCCTTTCTTTTCGTTTCTAAGCTTGTCAAATTCGACGGTCGCGTTTTTTTTGCGCTCCGTATAGTCAAAAATGCTCCTCAAAAGCTTGGTTGAGGTCAAGACGATTTCTTCTATCCGCTTTTTGGTTTTTGCGATTTCCTTTTCGTTGTTGCCGAGTACCTCGTTGGCTTTTTCGAGTTTTTTTAAGTAAAATTCGTATTCGCCGAGGCTGCCCTCTTCCGTTTCCGCGTTCATCTCGTCCACCGCTCCGATGAGCTCTTTTACGCTCTTTTCGGCTTGAATAACGCTGTCGCTGATTCTGTCGTAGCTCGCCAAAATTTCCGCGGCTTCGCCCTCAAATTTTTTTAGGGTTTCGGCATATTCATGCAGATTCTTTTGAATGAGCGCGATTTTTTTAAATTCCTCGCTGTTCTTCAGTTCGTTCTCCAACTTAAAAAGTTTTATGTCCGCGGTCTGAAATTGTAAAATGGTTTCGATTGACATATTCGGATTCCTTTCGCCCCCGTTCGGGACTTATTTCGTTATTTTTTTTTCGGAATAAAATCGCAACGCTTCCTCGATTTGCTCCGCTTTTTTTGCACATTCTATATTGTACACTCTTTCGAGGGCTTTGTCAAACTCATTTTTTTGAGCGGCAAGCTTTTTTAAAAAATCCTCGTTAGGATAAAGCAAGTTATCCCGCCCGTATTCCAAAAACAAGCCCTGCTTCGCCGTATCCCCTTTCGCTCCTAAAAAATAAACCGAAGAAAAAAGCTTTTTTTCCGTACAAATATTTCCGTCGTATACCGCCGTGAAAATATCGTAATACTTCCCGCCCGACTCCGTTACGCGGTCGGTGAAAAGTATATAACCGTTTGTCAAAAGGTATTCTCTAAGCGGAGCCGCGTCTTGATGCGGCGCAAACACAAAATGCTTTCCGACGGGCGGCACGCCTTTAGAGAGAATCCCGACGATCGTATATCCTCCCATTCCCGCCATGACGAATGTGTCCGCTTCCTCCCACAAAACGACGTCCAAACCGTCGCCTATGCGCGTTTCGACGTATTCGGAGATACCGAGAGTACGGTACAGTTCTTTCGCTTTTTTAAGGGAATTCGGGCTGATATCCGTCGCTATAGCACGCGTTACTATACCGCGTAAAATCGCAAGCGCGGGGAGTTTTCCGTGATCCGTGCCGATATCGCACACGCTATCACCGTACAGCCCTAAAAGAATTGCCTCAAGTCGTTTATCAATGTTTTTCATAAGTCGTTTATTTATCAAAAAAATCTCTCAATCTTTTGATTCTGTTAGGGTGACGCAGCTTTCTCAATGCTTTCGCCTCTATCTGACGGATACGTTCACGCGTGACGTTAAACTCTTTACCGACCTCCTCAAGGGTACGCGGCTTGCTGTCGTCTAAGCCGTAACGCAAGCGCAAGACCTTTTCTTCACGCGGCGTGAGGGTCGTGAGGACTTGCAAGAGCTGCTCTTTGAGCATATTTGACTCCGCATAGTCGGATGGCGCGGCTGCCGAGAAGTCCTCGATAAAGTCGCCTAAGTGACTGTCGTCCTCCTCGCCGATAGGCGTTTCGAGAGATAAAGGGTCGAGAGCGATCTTTTGCACCTCGATGACCTTTTGCTCCGTCGTGTTTAAAAAGCGCGCAAGCTCCGACGGGTACGGCTCGCGTCCAAGCTCCTGAACAAGCTGGCGCGACGCTCTGACCTGTCTGTTGATGGTTTCGACCATGTGGACGGGTATTCGGATAGTCCGCGCTTGATCCGCGATAGAGCGCGTGATCGCTTGACGTATCCACCACGTCGCATATGTAGAAAACTTAAAGCCCTTTGTATAGTCAAACTTTTCCACGGCTTTCATAAGACCTAAGTTGCCCTCTTGAATGAGGTCGAGAAACTGCATTCCGCGCCCGACGTACCGTTTTGCGATACTTACGACCAAACGGAGATTGGCTTCGCTAAGCGTATGCTTTGCGTCCTCGTCGCCCTCCGACATAGCCTTTGCAAGACGAACCTCCTCCTCTCCCGATAGGAGCGGAACCTTTCCGATATCCTTTAAATACATTTTAACGGAGTCGTCTAAGCTGACCTCGTTGAGAATATTTAAAAGCAATTCGTCCGTATTTATCTGCGGGATAAGGGTAATCGTAATCCCCGCCGCCTCTATGACGGTATGGACGTTTTCCATTTCCTCGCCGTCAAGCGTAAACCGCTCCAACCGACTCAACAAGTCGTCCTCTAAAATAAAACCGCTGCTTTTTGATTCGGCTACTATAGCGTCGACTTCTTGTTTTAATAACATTTCCTTGTTTTCCAATTTCCGTATCTCCCGTTTTGATTTAATCTTAGGTTGCCTTTCTTCGTTTCATAAGCTCCGCAATCTTTAATGTGATATCGCGCCGCTTGTCGGTGTCGGTTTCTTTTTCGTGTTCGAGCGTCAAGTCCTCGATCATCGCTTGAATCGCATTCTTTTTGACGGCTCTGACCGAATCCGTGTAGTATTTTTTTTCAGCCGTTTCGTCCCCGTGAAAATCAAGGCAGAGAGAAACCACCTCGTTAAATTCGGGAGAAACGTCCCCCCCGTCAAACAACGCGCCTATACGCGGCTCGTCGCCTTGCTTTTTGCAATCCGCAAGATAGCTCAATATCTCCTTGTGAGTCGGATCGCTGAAAAACGGAGCGAGGCTGTCGGGGTCGTCGGTATAATCGGCTTTGTTTAGCATAGAGTACAGTATAAACCGTGCCGCACGAAGATACGCGCTCTCACGCCGCTTGTCGGCGCGTGCGCTTTCCTCACTGCCCTCCGAATTAGTTTGCGCGGCGGCGGGGTTCGTATCCTCTCTATCCAACTCTTTTTTGAGCGCGTCGTAGCGTATCCCCGAAAGGCGCGAAATCAAATTGAGATAGGACTCTATCAAAACGTCGTTTTTTATCGGACGTACAATCTCCACCGCTTGTACGGCAAACTTGCCGCGGTCGGTGTGAGAGGTCAAATCATATTCCTTTTTAAGGGCGTGAATGCGGTACTCGTACAGAGGCAAAGCTTTTTCTTTAAGCTCCAAAAAATAATCCTTGCCGTAAGTCTTAATCGTATCGTCGGGATCCATTCCGTCGGGCAGTGCAATCACCTTGAGGTCTAATCCCTCCGCCTCTAAGATAGCCAGCCCGCGCAGCGCGGCGCTCTGCCCCGCCTTATCCCCGTCGTAAGCTATATAGACCTTGTCGCTGTATCGTTTGAGGAGAGCGGCTTGATGTTTTGTAAACGCCGTACCCATACCCGCGACCGCGTTTTTTACGCCCGCGCTGTTTAAGGAAACGAGATCTATATGCCCCTCGACTAAAATTACGTCGTTTATGCCTTTGGTCTGTTTTTCCTTTTTTAAGAAATTTATCCCGTAAAGGCTCTTTCCCTTGTCAAAGATAGAGGTTGCGCCCGTGTTTTTGTACTTTGCAACGCCCTCTTTATTCTCCAAAATCCGTCCCGAAAAGCCGATCACGTCGTTGTAAACGTTGATAATCGGAAAGACTAAGCGTTCCGCCATCGCGTCGATCAGCTTTCCCGTCTTGACCGTCTTGACGCAAACACCGCTCGCAAGGCATTCCTCCTCCGTGTACCCTTTACTCCGTAAGCGCAGAGGAAGAGTATCGTAGTCGGGCGAATACCCGATACCGAAACGCACGACCGTCGCGTCGTCTATCTTTCGTTTTTCGAGATAGCGGAGCGCGGGCGTACCGTTCTTTTTGAGACAGTCGTGATAGAATACCGCGGCAAACCTAAGCGCGGCGATATATCTGTCCTTTTTTTTCTTGGACTCGGCCGCCCGCCCCCCGTCCTCCGTAAGTTCGGGGAGAACCATATTCGCATACCTCGCGAGGATAGTCACCGCGTCTGTGTATTCGACGCTTTCGATTTCCTCGACAAACTTGATCACGTCCCCGCTCCTGTTACAGCCGAAACAATGATAGTATTGCTCATATTCGTTTACGACAAAAGAAGGGGTCTTTTCATGATGAAACGGACAGCATGCAAAGTGACTTTTTCCCCTTTTGGTCATGCCCTGAACATAGCGTGAAATCACGTCCACGATATTCGCACGGGTCTTTAGTTCGTCAATAAAGTTTTTCGGATAGAAACTCATACTAAGTATATACGAATAAAACGACAAAAGTCCTTTTTATTTTTCGGAAATATTTTTTAAACGCTCTTTTTTACTAATCTTTTCATATTTTCCGCTTGACCGCCGATTCGGAAAAGGGTCTTGCGGTCAAAGAAATCACAAGCGCGATGTCGTCGTCCTCCGCAACCTTGTTTCGTCTTATCTCTCCGCATTTTTCGCATTGAAAAATTATCACATAGCCCTTTGCATTCTTTTCAGCCGAAACGGGTCGGAGAATACCGCCGCACGGATTTTCACGGTCGCCGGGAAGATTGTCGACATGGAGCGACGAGAGGCATTTGTTGCAATGATTCCGCGACGTATACCCCAGAGTCCCGACGGTACTTCCGCATACCGCGCATATGAAGGCTTGATCGTTTTTTTTAAAATAAGACATGAAACACCTTTTATCAGAATAATCTTTGCTTTTTTCGGAGCGAAGCGATACCTTAACTTTCAACCCTCAACTCTCAACTTTCAATTATTGAATTACCCCCCCGCCTAAGCAAATTTCGCCGTCATAGAGTACGACGTACTGCCCCGACGTGATTGCGCGCTGTTCTATATCAAACACGACGCAGACCCGATCCCCGTCGATTTCGACGACGGCGTTTTGTTCGGGCTGACGGTGACGGATACGGGCGGTGACGCGCAGAGTATTTTTTGCGGGACGCTCCGTGATAAAATTGAAACTCTCCGTCGTCAATTCCTTGCGGTACAGTACGCTCTCGTCGCCGTTACTTACATACAGAATATTCTTTAAAACGTCCTTGCCGACGACGAACCACCGCCCCCCGTCAGTGTCGCGGTCGCCGCCGAGTCCAAGTCCGCGCCTTTGCCCCAACGTATAGTAATAGACGCCGCCGTGCCGCCCGACTACCCGACCGTCCTCCGTCATAATGTCGCCCGTTTTCATGGGAATATAGCCCTTTAAAAACTCGCGGAACCGCCGTTCTCCGATGAAGCAGATGCCGGTACTGTCCTTTTTTCCCGCGGTAGCAAGCCCGTACTTTTGGGCAAGCGCACGAACTTCGGCTTTAGTCGCAATCCCTTGCAGCGGAAAGACGACGCGCTCGATTTGCTTTTCTGTCAATTGATTTAAAAAATAGGTCTGATCCTTTGCGGCGTCGGCGGCTTTGGTCAAAAACGTACGCCCGTCGAGCTTTTTTATACCCGCATAATGACCCGTCGCAACCGCGTCCGCATTCAAAGCAAACGCGTGTTCGAGAAACGGCCCGAATTTAATCTCGCGGTTGCAAAGCACGTCGGGGTTAGGCGTCCGACCGTTTCTGTATTCCTCCACAAAACGGAGAAAGACACGCTCCCAATATTCCTTTGAAAAATCCGCGCTGTAGTACGGAATAGACAGCGACGCGGCAACGCGCTTGACATCAAAAAAGTCCTCCGCCGCCGTGCATTTACCGCCGTCGTCCTCCTCGCGCCAATTGCGCATAAACAACCCGATCACCTCGTGACCTTGTTCCTTTAACATCGCCGCGGCTACGGAACTGTCTACACCGCCGCTCATACCGACTACTATACGCATGAAACTCCTTTTCATTTACTCCAATCTAAGACATCGTTACAGACTCTATCCGCGAATGCGCGCTCATGAGTGACCAAAATCACCGCGCCGTTATAATCGTTGAGCGCGTCGGCGAGGCTGTCCTTTGCTTTTATGTCAAGGTGGTTTGTAGGTTCGTCCAACAAGAGAAAGTTGCTTTCTTTTTGCATGAGCGCGCAGAGCTTGACCTTTACTTGTTCGCCGCCGCTTAAGTTACAAATCGGTTTTGTGGCGAGGTCGTTTTTTATGCCTACGCCTCCTAAGCGGGTACGGATTTCCTTTGAGTCCATACGCGGATAGCACCGCGCAATATATGCCGTCGCGCTCTCGTCGGGATTATAAAATTCGAGGTCTTGCTCAAGGTACAATGTCTTTGCGTTTATGTGGAAGCGGCCGGCACCCGAAACAGACGGAATCCGCCCCGTGAGGGTCTTTAAGAACGTGCTTTTGCCGATACCGTTCGTCCCTCTGACCAACAATTTTGTTTCGCTGCTCATTTTGAATCCTATCGGAGGAAGTAGCGGCTTGCCGTTGTAGCCGATGACCAAATCCCTTACCTCCAAAATTTCGTTGGAGTGGATATTGACATACGGAAAGCGGAACACGGCGGGATAGATGACGGAGGGTTTAGCGATAATCTCGATTTTTTCCAACTGTTTTTTACGAGCGTTCGCCATACCCGCGGTCGCGGCACGCGCCTTGTTTTTTGCGATAAATTCCTCTATCTTTTTTATCTGCTGCTGCTGCCGTTCAAAATTTTCTCCGTGCTGTTTCGCGCTGATTTCGCTCGCCGCAAGAAACTTGTTGTAGTCGCCCGAATACTTCTTTATTCCGTGTCCCTCTACGCTTATGATGTTGCGCGAAACGCTGTTTAAAAAATCCGTGTCGTGAGAAATGACCAACACCGTCCCTTTGTACGCGTTGAGGTATTCGGTCAACCACTTGATGTGCTCTACGTCCAAAAAGTTGGTCGGTTCGTCCAAAAGGAGAATGTCGTAATCCGCAAGCAACAAGCTCGCAAGCATCACCTTTGCGCGCTGCCCTCCGCTCAAATGCGCAATCGGCGTGTCATAGCCTATCGCGCCGAGCCCTAAGCCGTTACCCACCTTTTTGATTTCGCTGTCAAGCTCAAAAAAGCCCGCCTTCGTCAGCTCGTCAAGCATGGACGACGACCGCGAAATCAACGCGTCGAGAGCGTCGGGGTCTTGCTCCGTTTCCATATCGGAATACACGCGCTCCAACCTTTCGTTCAAGGCATAGAGCCGCCCGAATACCCCTTGCAGATATTCCGCAACGGTCAAGTTTCGGTCGATATCCGCGTGCTGGTCGAGATAACCGCGCTTGATACCGTTCAGCCACTTGACCTCGCCGTCGTCTTGAACCAACCGACCCGTCAAAATGTTCATAAAGGTGCTTTTGCCCGCGCCGTTCAAGCCGACGATACCCGTGTGTTCGCCGTTGTTGACGCTAAAGCAAGCCCCCTCAAAGATGACGTTTCCGTCAAACGTATGCGTTAAATTGTTGATCGTTAAAATGCTCATTTTAATTATGATACCGTATTTAAGAAAATTTTGATTTAGTTTACGGGATATTATAGCATGTTTCGTCTTGTTTTGCAATAAATTTGACGGCAAATAAATCGGAGCGCGTCCACAACGAGCGCACTCCGATTTTTCTTTTACTTGCTTTTCAATTTACCGACTTTTTTACACTCACCATTCCCGAAGCTCTTCGATGGTTTCTATCAATCTAACCTTCTTTTGTGATTGCAATATCCTTGCAATATAGTCAAACAACTCCTCTGCTTCAAGAGATCCTATGCTTTCTTGCAGATTATTTAGTTTCCGAATTAAAGCTACAAGGACACCCTTTATCGCTTTATTGCCGAGATCGATATAGTCCGTGAAGTCTTTTAATGCAGAATCAACGGCTTCGATAAAAGCAAGGTATTCCGTATCTATTTTTTCTTCGCTGCACGCCGTCTTGCGCCACTCTATCGTCGGTCGCTCGTTTTTCACCTCATCATAGTTGACCTTTTGAGGTCGCATTTTAGGGTTCTCTTGATAATATTGTTCCATAAGCGATATAACGTAGTCATCGTTTATATCTTCCGGTGAAAAGCCCTTATCAAAATTTTCTCGTAACTCCTTCAAAGATGTTAAAAATGGGAGCGGATAATGCGCTATTTCTGTCGGCAGTTTGCTATATTTTACGGTTTTATTTCCGTTTCTCAAATACCAACCATGCGTATGTTTAACATACCATACAAATTTGCCGGAATAAACCGAACAACTATATTCACGTTCATATTTTGGATATTCCACAGTATCCGGAGTCGAATAGTCGCCTAAATATGTAACGTAGCAATCCTTGAAATTGTTTAATGGAAATTTAGCATTAGTTATCTCTTGTTCTAATTCTTCCATAGAAAACTCATGTATCGGATTTTTCATTAACACATCAATAAAATAACCGATTCCATTTATAGCATGCTCCTCGTTGATCCGTTCATAATAATACTGCCCACTCATGCCAATGGCAATAGACTCATCGTTTAAGTTGTCAATCTGAGTTTTGTAAACGATATAATGTGGTGTAAAACCCCTATTCTCAGAGTTTTTTTTGAACCGTTGATATAACCCAAATCCCTTTTGAGTCTTTATCGCAAATAACGAAAACTTGTCCATACTTACCCCCTAAGATTGTGCTAAAATAAATATCGAAATCAATTAGCACTAAAAATAATCTCAATTGGATTCTCAATCTCCGCTCTTTGAGGGTGAAATCGTGTTTTTTGATTCGGAAGCATATCCGCTTTTATGTTATAATGCTTTTTATTTAAAGTGCCTACATATTTAAGATTCAAGCAAGGAGATAAATCTCCGTCTATAATATTCGTATCGACAAAGGATAGAAATTCCAAATTTGTCATTAAGCTGATGAAACGCAAGGAAGACACGCTTCCACAATTTGAAAGCATTAGTTTGCCCAAATTATTTGCATTGCTTAACACGGAAACATCAATGTTCTTTAGCGAATTTAATTCCAATTCCTCTAAATTAACGCACTTTGCGATTTCACTAATATCAGTAACTTTCGGGCAATTAGCAAGTAACATACCCGTTAATTTCCGTAATGTACCTATTCCGCTCAAATCAGACAATATTCGGCAATAGAGCAAACTCAATCCTTGCAATTCCTCAAGCTTCTCTATACCGCGTAAATCCGTTATTGTCAAAACTCTTGCGTTTATTTCTTTTAACTTCGTAAAACACTTGATTTTATCGAAGCTGAAAGTTTTCACACCGTAAAACAACAACGATTCTAATTGCGTATACGGTAGTAACTCGGTGAAATCAAAATTAGGTATACCCGTTCCAAAGTGAAGCAAGTTCAACTTATCTCTGTTTATAAACGACTGAATATTATCCGTATCCAATCTGCAAAGATTAGAGAACACCCCCACATCAAGCACCTCTCCGTTTTTTGGAGTAAGAACAAGTTCCTCTATCCATGGTGTTGCTTGTAACGAATCAATATTGCCTACCCCGGCACACATGACTTTTTTAATTTTCTCATTGTATATTCCTTCAAAAAAAGACAACGATATCCTTTCTCCGCCGTTTGCGGCTACGGTCATGCTCGTGATATGTTCGGAATTGATATAAGAAACACATTGAGCCATTTGCGGTATATCTCGTGACGAGATTACAACATGATTTCCTTGACGTATCATAACTCACCGCTTAAATCGATTTCATGAGCTTCAAACTTATTTGTGTTCACTTGTTTAAATCTTGTCCGTTCATGAGGGAGATCTATGCTTTTTATATTATAATGCTTTTTGTCCAAAGTCCCGACATATTTTAACCGCAAGCAAGGCGTTAAATCTCCGTCAAGAATATTCGTATCGACAAAGGAGAAAAACTCCAATTTCAGCATATGCTGAATAAACTTCAAATCGGTTGCGTTTCCGCACGCGCTAAGCATTAACAATTCAAGCCCCGTAGCCGTAGACAGCTTGGTTAAATCGCTGTTTTTTACGCAGTCCAATGATAATTTCTCTAATCTCTGACACTTACCGATTGCACTCACGTCAATGATTTTGGAGCATTTTGCAACACTTAGCGTTTTTAGACACTTTAGTTCGGATAGCCTTTCAATGTTTTCAAGCTTTCTGCAGAAAAATAAACATAAATGCTCTAGATTTTTTAAGTCTTCGATGTCGTTAAGATTTTGAATATCGAGCATAAACCCTCCGAACTGCTTGAGATTATAAAGCGTCCGAATATCCGAAAATCTAAAGCCCTTTGTTCCTTCTAAATTTAAATTTTCTAGCGAAGTCAACCTTGAAATTAGGTCAAAATCAGGTTTTTTCTCGTATAAAGAAAGTGCCTGAATCATAATATCATCAAGATTCTTATACGCAGATAAATTGTCCGTGCTTAGGTCCTTGAGCATCGGAAAGTTTGATAGATCAAGAGTAACGCCGACGGGAAGCGTGCAGACCAATTTTTCAAGTGCGGAAAATATATATAGGGTATCATAATCAACGCAATTAGTTCCTATCATCAATTCCTTGACATGTGTCGGATCGTCTATCATTTCAAAAAAACGAAGCGAAATATCCCCCTCATACCGCGGATCACTTCTTTCAACATTCACCTCTCTCGACAAGTAAATTATATCAATTCTATTCTTGTTAATAAAATCGGCACACTTCTTAATATCCGCAAAATCACTAGGAAATTTAATTGTGACTCCCCCATCTACTCTTCTAATCATAATCTCTCCAAACTATCCCTTAAAGGTCTGCAAACGGATATTTAAGATTATATTTTGTATGCGCCTCAACGACAATTATCTCCCTATTCTCATTCTGAAAATAATTGTCGTTAAGCCGCCTTACAATGATAATCTACTTGCTCTTCTCCGCGACAAACGCCGCAAGGGCGGTAAAGATTACGCCGAGACCGTATGCGCCGGCGTCGGGGTGACCGATACTGCGTTCGCCGACCGTACCCGCTCTACCCATATGCGCGACAATTTTTTTGGTGTTTTCCGCACCTTGTACAGCCGCGTCCGCGCCTTTTTTGACGGCTACGGCAAGTCCTTCGCCTTTTTTCGCCGCGTCGGTCAAGGTATCCGCCGTCGGGACAAGCGCGTCGATGAGGGTCTTGTCACCCACTACCGCGCCTCTGCCGAAGCTCCTCTTGCCGGTATCTTGTATAGCGGTTACCGCCGCTTGCATAAGCTCCGCAAGGTCGGACAAGCCTATTTCCTTTTTGCCCGCCGCGGATTTGCCCGCGCCGCGGAAAGCCGAGCCCCAAATAGGACCCGACGCGCCGCCGCAATATTCCATAATGATTTCGCCCGCGCTCTTTAAAAACGCGCCGACGTCGGACTTATCACGCGTCGCCCAATCCTTTTTTAGTTGACGGAAGCCCTTTGCTATACTCATACCGAAGTCCCCGTCGCCCGCTACCGAATCCATATCGCAGAAATGCACCTCGTTCTCTATAATGACGTCAGCCATTTTGTCCACGATAACCGTGACCGCCGCCGTATTCCACGTCTTTCCGAAAATCGGTTTTTCGGTCAATTCCGTCGCCGCGCTCTATTTTTCCGTAGCGGCAACCGTCTTTTTCACATTTTTAGGCGAATCTATACCGCCGACCGCGACGCCCGCCGCCGCGAGCGCTTTTCCGATAGCCTTCACCGCGTCGATATATACCGACGCGTCCTCGGACGCTCCCCATTTCAGCGCGGGGGTATTTACGGTAAAGTCAAGGAGGCTCTTTAATTCCCCGTCAAGCCTGATTATCGAAACCGACGCGCCCGCAATATCGATAG